>NZ_BAAHCB010000005.1:635859-659763 GCF_054776215.1 Glycomyces tarimensis | reverse complement strand
GTGGAGACCGGGGCGCGGAGCGGCCTGCACGGTGGCCGCCCCGCGTCCCGGTGGTCTATGCGTACGGGTCCTCGTCCTCGTCTTCGGGGACGCCGCCCCACACGTCGTCGTCCTCGACCAGCCAGACCTTCCGCTCGTGCGGATTGTCCTGGCCGGGACCGCTGCCGCCTCCGGCACCGCCGCCGACCGGCATCATGCCGGCACCACCGGCACCGCGTCCGGCGCCACCGAGGCCGCCGGCACCGCGCCCGGCGCCCGCGCCGCCGCCCGCGCCACCACCCGTGCCGCCGCCGAGGCCGCCGGCACCTCGACCGCCCGAACCGGGCGCCGAACCGCCTCCCAGGCCACCGCCTTTGAGCCCGCCGCCGCCGACCGAACCGGGCGGGCGCCCGGCGGTGGTGCCGCCGGGACCGCTGCCGCCACCGAGCCCCTTCGTGCTTCCGATCGAGCCCGGGGGCCGCCCGCCGCCGCTGAGCCCCTTCGTGCTTCCGATCGAACCCGGCGGGCGTCCGACGCCACCGATACCGCCACCGATGCCACCGCCGGAAAGCCCGCCGCCGCCGACGCTGCCGGGCGGCGTGCCGCCACCGCCGAGGTTCGGCCCGCCCACGCCGCCAGGGCCGCCGCCGGCGAGACCGCCGGAGAGTTCATCGGGATCCGGCGTGTCCGGCGTGTTCCAGGGCTTGTCGCTGTCGAGATCCGAGAGCGTGCGACCGCTGGAGTAGTCGCCTGGCGGGCTCCCGCCGGCGTTCACGCCGGGCGAGCCGACGCTCTCGACGCTCGGGCTGCCGTAGTCGCCGGGCGGGGTGCCGCCCAGGTTGTCCGGGTCCGTGCCCGGCCCGAAGGGGCTGTCTTCGTCCAGCCCGCCGAGATCGGTGTTTCCCGAGATGTCGCCGGGCGGGGTGCCGCCGCCGTGCAAGCTGCTGTTCAAGCCGCCGTTCAAGCCGCTGTTCGGACCGTCACCGCCGGGGACGTCGGGTCCGCCGCCGAGGTTGCTGAGCTCGTTGGGGCCGGTCATGCCGTCGAGGTTCGGGTTCTCGCCCCCAGGGATGTCGGGAATGCCCTTGCCGTCGGGTATGTCGAGGCCCCCGCTGTCGGGAAAGTCCCCCGGCTCGCCGCCGAAGGTCGTCTGCTCGGCCGGCTTGGACTCGGGCTCGATCTCGGTCACCTGCGCCTCGACATTGCTGTGGCGCTCGGTCACCTCCTCATTGACGATCGCGGCCTGCTCCTCGAGCTGTTCGGAGCCCTTCGCGCCCATAGCCACCAAGCGTCCGTCGGCCCAGTCGTCGGCCTTCTTCCTCGCCAGGGGCTCGCCCGAGAGACCGTCCTCGGTGTAGTCGGGATTGGCGGTGACGTACTCCACCCAGTCGTCGTAGGTGGCCTGCCGGCCGTCGTGGACCTCGTCGACCACGGACGGGTCGAAGCCGGCCAGCTCGACGGCGTGCTTGATCTCGTCGTTCTCCTCGATCACGCAGCTTCTGAAGAACGGGGGGCGGATGTGGATGCGGTGCGTACCGCAGTGGGTGCCCTCCATGTAGAACTTCGGCGCCGGGTAGACGCAGGCGGTCCCGCCCTGCTGCTCGAAGATCTCCGCCTGCTTGACGTCGAGGATCTTGATGATGCCGTCGGCGCCGTCCTCGCCGCCGATGTCGTTGAGCACGGTGCGGCAGTTCTTGATGACGGTCTCGGACTCCTCCTCGAACGCGTCGAAGTCGTCGCCCTTCCAGCCATGCGAGAGGTCCTTCAGTCCCTGTTCGAGCTTGGGCCCGATGATGCGCAGCTCCTCATAGAAGTCGATCCACTCGTCGCGGATGGTGTCCAGCGCGTAGTCGGCCTCCGGCTGCGGGCGGATGGAGGCGACCATGCTCTGGATCGTCTGGCCCTCCGGCAGCATCATCGTGCCCTCGCGGCCGGCGCGCAGGTTCGTGATCTGGTTCGCCTGCGGCACGGCCGACATGAGCTTGATCCATGCCGTCTCGGCCGGCTCCTCGACCTTGCAGGTGCACGAATCCGTGCTGCAACTGGGCTTGACCATGAGGTCGTTGGTGGCGACCTGGTGCTGGGACTGGGACATGCCCTCGTCCATGTCGCCGTAGTCGACGCGTTCGAACTCTTCTTCTTCGGCCATGGCCGCTACTCGCTCTCGGCTCGCTCGATGATGTCGGACTGGAGGGCGGGCAGGTACTCCTGCGTCACCCATTCGACGACCTGGTCGGCGGTGAAGGGATACACGGCCATCGCCTCGGGGCTGGAGTCCGGATAGAACTCGGGAGCGGACTCGTAGGCCCCGACGCCGGGGTCGTGCAGGTAGTCGATCGATATGTAGACGACCCACGACCCGGATCGGCCGTAGGCGTCGATGTAGTGGCGGTGCTCGGTGACGGCGCTGAAGGAACGACTGTCGTCCCAGGCACCGCCGAGCTCGCCCTCGTGCTCGTCGGTGAACTCGATGCCCGGCAGGTTCTGGCGGCGGACGTCGACGCGGTCTTCGAAGTTCGCCTGGGCCTCCTCGTCGGTGGGCCAGGGGGCCAGTCCGGCGCGGATCGCGGCGTCCCCGGTGACGCGGTACTCGAACGTGCCCTGGACGTCCTCGAAGGTGGCGAGGTCGAACAGCCCCGAGCATCCGGCCGCCTCGGCGTCGATGCCCTCGCCGATGCCGTCGCTCTGGAGCTGCCCGTCGACCGCGGTGACGCCCAGATACTCCTGGACCGGTTGGAGGTCGGCGAAGACCTCGCAGCCGAGCCAGCCGGACATGGTCGCCAGCGAACCGCCTACCGACTCGCCGGCCTCGGGTCCGTCGGAGTCCTGGCCGGAGCCGCATCCGGCGGCGAGCATGAGGGCCGCGGCGAGGGCGGCGGCGGTGCGCGCTCGCGCGACGAGCATCATCGGCGCGCGCCCGTTCCGGCGGCGGAGGGGCCTAGAGCTCATTGGCGTAGGAGTCCATCTCGGTCGCGGCGGCCTGGTCGGACTCTTCGGACAGTTCGGCGGAGTCGTTGAGCGTCTTGATGATCCCGTGCAGGGACTGGCGGAGGTCCTGGAGGTTGTTCCAGGTCGTCTCGTGGAACGTCTCGTAGTTCGCGCGGGCGGTGGCCGCGGAGTCGAGCTGCCCGAAGGCGGGCAGGCGGCCGAGCCGCTGCCCCTTCTCCAGCCTGGGAATGATGCTTTCGAGGTGGTCGAGTTGCTCTCGGACGATCGTCCGGTACTCCTCGAGCGCCTCGGTGTCGAGTTCTCTTGCTGCCATTGGCTTGCCAATCTGCTAAAGGGCGAGTCGCGGTGCCGGCCGGTTCCCGGCCCGGCAGGACCATGCGCTTCGGTTGGATATTGAGTATGTATACGGATGGCGCGACATCACGCGGACGAGGATCGAACGGCAGTCCAGCCGATCAAGACGACTCGGGCGCCCCTTTCTCCTCGGGTCCGGGCACGCTCCACTCGGGGGGCGCGTCGCCGGTTCCGGCGCCGCGGGCGGCGTCCTCGAAGCCGTGGTTGTTCGGGACGAAGTCGAGGTTGCCGACGTCGATCCCGGCCTCCTTCATCGCGTTCCGGGCGTCCGGGTCCGCGATGGCCTGGGAGTTGTTGCCGATGTTGTAGAGACCCTGGCCGCCCGCGAACCCGACCATCCCGGGTCCGGCCTTCGCCAGCGCCCCGTCGAGCTTCGGCGAGACCTTCCCGAGGGTTCCGGTGCCCGTCCGGCCCGGGGCCATGAGGTTGCGGATCGTCATCTGCGCCAGGCCCTGGAGCATGCTGAATCCGGTTGAACCCAGCGTGTCGACAGGATTGACAACGTTGCCATTCGCGGCCAGGACGGTCCACGACACGGACATCTCGGCGGTCATGGCGGCCGCCAGCGCCTTGGCGGCGACGCTGATCGCCTCGTCCAGGGCCTTGAGCGCGGCGAGGTTCGACATGGCGATGGCGGTGACGTTGGCCCTGAGCGTCATCTCCATCACCTGCCCGGCGGGCGGCGGCACCGCCCGGCAGCCGAGGATCAGGACCGCGCAGACCTGCAGCATGGTGGCGACGGCGAGCATGAAGGGCACCATGACCGCGAGCATCGAGGCGATGGCGATCAGTTGTATTCCCACCAGGAGCGAGTACGCCCCGATGGTCTTCAGCTGCTCGATGACCTGCTGGGACTTTTCGTTGAAGGCGTCGCGGTCCTTGCCCTCCCACTCCCCTTCCTGGATCTTGCCGATCTCCTCCTCGAGCTGATCGGCGGCGGCGAGGTACTTCTCGGTGAGCTGGAGCCACTCCGCGCCGATCCTCATGATCTTGCCCGGGTTGCACTGGTTCATGAAGACGATGCGGGAGATGTGGGTGACCGGGCCTCCGATGACGAAGGCCGGCATGGTGATCAGGACCGCGGCGCTCGGGGCCATGATCGAGTAGGCCTGCTCCATGCCGGCGAACTGCTGCGGGTCCGGGGCGTTGTATCCCATGCGGTGACTACCTTCCACGCTCAGGGTTGGTCGGGGTGCTCATTGGAAGCTCTTCGCCGTTTCCTCGTCCGCGCCGTCCCAGCCGTCCGCGGCGGCGGTGAGGGCCTCGCTCATGCCGGCGAAGCACTCCGCGGCGCCCTGCACCATGGAGTACATGTAGCTCGTGCCGGCGGTGTAGGCGATCGCCAAGGTGGGATGCACGGAGGTGTAGAGGTCCTGGTCGATCTCGCGGAGCTTCGGCAGGATCTCGTTGGCCTCTTCGAGGGTGGCCAGCACCGGTCCCCGGACCGCATCGCCGAGGTCCCTGATCCTCTGGGTTTCAACGCTGACCAAAATAGCCCCCTCGATAGAGCAGCCGCGTCATGTCCTCTGCGTGCCGCTGGATGGTCGTCATGTCCGTTTGCGCCTGCGCGCCGAGGCCCTTGACCTCCTGGGACAGCTGGGTCACGTCGCCGGGGCCTATCGGGAGGCCCATGCCGGTGAAGAACTCGTCCTGACGCGACGCGAGGTCTTCGACCGCGGCGGCGGCCGCCGTCTCGATCTCGGCGGCGAGTGCCCGAGGGCCGATCTCGCACGCGCGCTTGCTGAGCGAGACCGTGGCGATGGGATAGCCGGGGGCCGCCTCGACACTGACGAGCTTGCTCGGGCTCATCGCCCTGCCCACGGGCTGTTCGATCTCGGCGCCGCTGCCGGGGCCGGCGGGGCCGCCGCCGAGCCGCTTGAGCACTTCGATGGTCGAGCCGAGTGTGTCGACGACCGACTGGGGCAGCGCGAGGTGGGGCACCCCTTCGAAGTTGCGCTCCTCGCGGGCCGCGCGCTCCTCGGGGTCTTCGCTCGCGGCGCGCTGGGCGTCGAGCGTGGCGATGAGGCCGTCGTCGTCGAGGCTGCCGCGCAGCCGCTCGAGCTGGGCGATGGTGTCGTCGATGGAGGGAGCGTCCGCTTCCGTCGTCGCTTCGGCCATGTACCCGTCGGCGGCGGCGCGGGCGGTGGCGGTCACGAGCTCGGCGAGGTCGCGGGCGAACATGCGCACGGCGCCTTCGGCGAGCTCGATCGCGGGCGCGGACGCTTCGGACACGGTCACGGTGACATTGCCGCAGTCGCTCGTATGAGAGCGCTCCCCCATGGGATTGTCCGTCAAGAAGTCTCCAGGTGGTGTGTTCGTCGTTGCGGGAAGGAAGCAATAATAAGCAGAGTTGGCTGGAAGTCGGGGGACACACCCGTTTCGGCGCTGTATGTACATAATGCAATACCTATGCGGCGTACACCCTCGCCGACCAGCGCAAACGCTGCCGGCAAGGCCCTCTGGCGACGAACAGCCGTACGATTTGGAGTGGCGTGAACGCCACTCCCGCAACAGCACTCAAGACCCTGATCACGGAATTGTTACCAAAGGTTCATTGTCGAATGCGGTTGCCGCCCGGTGTCAGGTGCCGCTGGGCCGGCGGAACACCCACGTGCGGTAGGCGTAGAAGCGGAACGCCGAGGCGATGCCGACTCCGACGACGTTCGCGGCGATGTTCTTGGCCAGTACGTTGTCGAAGTACTGCGGCCAGGCCTGCGCGAGACCGTTGTTGGCCCACAGGCATCCAAGCGCGATGAGCAGCCCGAGGCCGTTGAAGAAGAAGTAGAGCAGGTACTGGCGGTGGGCGGTCGCCGAACCGAGTCGGTCGCGCCAGGTCCAGTGTCGATTGCCGAAGAAGGCGTACGTCGTCGCGACGGCGGTCGCGACGACCTTCGCGGTCCAATCGGGCCAGTCGAGGAAGACCAGGAGCAGATTGAACAGGCCGACGTCGAGGAGGTAGGCGGAGCCGCCCACGCCGACGAAGCGGGACAGCTCCCCGCTGTGCGACCGCAGCAGTCTCCAGCCGCGCGTCAGCGGATTCCGGGTGTACGGCGGCTGCGGCGAGGTCTCGGTGGAGGTCGGCACAGGCCCAGCGTAGCCTGTGGCGCCGTCAGGACTGTCCTGTGAATCCGGGCGGGTCGACAGCTGATGCCGCTCGTTCGCTGGCAAGGCGGAAGGGCACCCCGATACGGTGTTGCATCGGGGCGTCCTGACAACGCGGCGAGCGGGCGAATGGACCGGCCGGCGGCCGTTCTGATGCACAGGACCGTCCTAGGCCCCGGGGGCCGCGACCGCTAGGACGCCGACGATGAACGCATCGCCGCCTCGGTCGAACCTGACTGTGCCCGAATCTGCGACCGTGGCGGTGTTGACGGCGATGTCGACGCCGAAGGTGTACCAGTGCGGGTTGTTCAAGGCTCCGTTCGCTCGGCAGACGGCGGGCTGGCCGAGGCTCCGGCCGCTGACGGTCAGCGAGTCGCTCGGGTGGTAGGCCGAGCCGCCCCAGAGCGTGTGGGCGACGGTGACCTCGCCGCCGCGAACGTCGATCTCGGTGTCGGAGGCGGGCGCACCGTCGTAGACGGCGATCTCGCGCGGCTCTGCCCCCGGATCGGCGTAGACGACGGTGAGCGACCAGCCGGCCCAGTGCCGGTCCAGGCAGTGCGCCTTGCCCGAGGGCGGCCATTCGAGGCACTCGGAGGTCGGCAGGGCGTGGTTGTCGACCGCGAACCAGTACTCGCCGCCACCCGAGACGAGGTTCGTGACCTCGGCGAACGCCTGCGCGCCGGGATCGGTGTCGCGGACGGCCGCGGCGCTGAGATTCGTCCACGCGCCGTCCGGCCCCGCCAGCGCGACGTCGGTGGGCAGGTCGTCATGGACGCCCGCCCAGTACAGCCCCGCCCAGGCGACCTCGGCTCCGGCGGGGAGGTCGACGGCGGCGCCGCTGACGGCCTCGCCTTCGCGCCCGGCGGGCGGCTGCGGGTGGCCGTCCGGCGCCTTGTAGGGCTTCATCGGATAGCGGTCGCCGGCCCCGGCGGCGGCGGCCTCGCGGCAGCCGGGAACGGCGCACGTCATGAGCGTGTTGCCGGCGGCGGTGACGCCGGTGGCGTCGATGCTGGCGTAGCCGACGACGGAGCCGGTGGGGGCGACGGGGATGCGCAGTTCGGTGCTGCCGCTGATGTCGGGACCGGAGACGGCCACGGTGAAGGTCTGGTAGCCGCTGAGGTGCTCGGCGACGCGGACGCGAACGTCTGCCGCGGCCGCATCGGGCATCTCGTCGACGGCGCAGCGGATGCGGTGGCCCTCGCTCTCGCATTGCCACTCGGGCTCGGCGGTGGCGGAGGCGAGTGTGACGCCTTCGGGGGCGGTGATGTCGAGCGTGACGGCGTTCGCCGCGACTTGCGGATGCGCCGATTCGGTGATGTGGGCGGCCTCGGTCGCGGGCCGGTCCTGTTCGGTGCGGGGGGCGTGGCCGCCGCCGGGGACGGGCTCGCTGAGGCGGATGGGGAGCACGGACTCACTACCGGCGGCGAGACCGGTGGTGCCGAGGCCGTGGCCGATGGTGTAGGAGCCGGGGATCTCCGGCGGATCGGCCGGCTCGTCCTCGTCCGCGGGTGCGGGCTCGTCCGGGGCGTCACCGGGTGCGGGGCCGGGGTCGGGCGCCGGGTCCTCCGGGTCGGGTTCGGTCTCGGGAGCGCTGGGACCGTCCTCCTCCTCTTCGGCGGCGGGCTCCTCGTCCAGGGATCCGGAGGCCGCGGGCGGCTCGGGCGCGGCCTGGGGCTCCTCTTCGCGTTCATCGGAGGTGAGCGCGAAGACCGCGGCGGCGGCGACCACGACCGCGGCGGTGCCGGTGGCGACGCTGCCCTTGGCGCCGAGCCGCTGGGCGACGCGCCTGATCCAGCCGGCGACGGCCTTGAAGGGGGCCAGCAGGACGCCGATGGCGCCGCCGACGGCGATGCCGGCGGCGGAGGCGGCCCCGGAGGCGAGGTAGGGGACGGCGGCCCAGCCGAGGAAGACGCCGGCGATGACGCCGCGCATGCCGGAGTTGAGCTCGGTGAGCTCGGCGAACAGGAGGTTGCAGGGGACGCAGCCGTCGAGGTGGCGATCGACCTTCTCGGCGTCGCGGAGGCCGAGTTTCCCGCGGACGCGCGCGCCGAGGCGGTCGACCGTCCAGCGGCATTCCTGGGGCGGGGAGTCGGCGGCGTGCTCGTTGAGGTAGTTCTGGCGCAGCTTTTCGCGGGCGCGGTACGCGAGGGCGGCGACCCCGTTGGGCGTCATGCCGAGCATGGAGGCGATCCGGGCGGGGCTGTCCTCCTCGATTTCGGTGTGCCACAGGACCATGCGCCAGCGCTCGGGGAGCTTGCCGAAGGCGAGGGCGGCATAGCGGCGCTCGGCGCCCTCGACGGCCGGGTCGACGAAGATCTCGCCGGAGTCGTGCTCGGTGAGGTCGTCGGTGAACTCGACGCGCTTGTCCCGCCGGACGCGGTCGTAGAAGGTGTTGCGGAGGGTGCGGAGCATGTAGGGGCGGAAGGCGAGGTCGGGGCCTTGTCCTTCCCGGAAGGTGTGGAGGAGCTTGGCGAAGGTCTCGGAGACGAGGTCGTCGGCCGCGGCGGCGTCCCTGGCGAGGATGCGGGCGAGGCGGCGGGCGGCGTGGACGTGGCGCTCGTAGAGGACCGCGTAGGCGGTGGTGTCGCCGCCGCGGGTGGCGGCGATGAGCTCGGGGTCGGAGAGGGCGTCGGGGGACTCGGTGGCGCGGGCGTCGATGCCTCGGGGCTCGCCGGCGGGAATGGTGTCGGGCATGGTGCGCCGGTGCTCCTTCCTGGTTGCGCCGAGCTCGTACTATCGGAGGGCTCGGGTCATGCGCTCGCGGGCGAGGTGATCGATACTTCGGGCAGGGGAGTTTTTCGGAGTCTCCCTTGGGTTAACGAATGACTACGGTTCGAGTTGTGCCTAGAGGTTAGGCGAAAACCACATCTACGTGAAGAGGACGATGTCGGCATTGGCGGGCAAATATCCGACACTGTCGTGATCGGTGATGTGATTGTGACCATCCGTGATGGTATTGGGGGCATACAGCGGGGTTCCAGTTAACTGTCGGAAATCTGTCAGGTTATTGCGTACCGTTGGCTAATGCACTGAAACCCGCGAAACAAGGCCAGGAGGTGAGAGATGCCCGCTTCAGTCCTGCTGGCCTTGCTGGTGGCCACGAGCCTGCTCGCGCTGACCCCGGCGCTGGTGCGCCGCTACGACCCCGACGAGCGCATGATCGCCGACCGGGCCGCCTCCGACGCGCGCGTCCTGGCCAGGGACGCCCACCGTGCGGGCCGTCCGCTCCCCCACGACGTCGATCGGATCGACGATGCCGACGAACCTCCTTCGGCGCCAACACCTCCGGAGCGGCGCGCGCCCCGAATGTGGGAGCGGCGCGGCAATCGCCGAGGAGAGTCGGTACGGTTGGAAGTCGACCAATCGGTGACCGGCGAGGACCCCGAGATGCGTGAGACGGCCAGGCTTCGAGAGATGCGAGCGGAGTGGTGGCGGCGGCGTCACCGCCGCATCCTCTACGTGCTCATCGCCCTGACGCTCGCCGAGCTGCTCGGCGTCATCATCGCCGGGCCCGGCTTCTGGTTCGGCACCGTCGTCGCCGTCGCCGTTCTCGGCGCGTACGTGTACTTTCTGCGCGCCCGTGCCAAGCGGCTCCTCAAGTCCAAGGCGGCTCACCCCGCGCGCGCCATGCTCACCGCCGAGCCGGAGGACCCCGAGGAGGGCCCACCGACGTACGTACCTGAGCAGCCCGGTTCCGAGGGCGACTACGACGAGCCCGCAGAGCACCGGGAATCGTTCCTGTTCGAAAACGGCAGCCTGCGCGACGACGACGAGGACCCGCCGCCGCGCCCCGAGGCGCGGCGCAGCGACTCCACCGGCGGCGTCAGAGGGCGCTCGTACGAGTCCCCCGCTAAACTCGAACGGTTATGCCTGAGCAGACCGAGCACCGCCACATTCTGACGTTCAACTTCCGCCAAGGACGCAACAAGCCGCGCCACGACGAGGCGATGGAGCGCCTGTGGCCGCGCTACGGCGTCGAGTGGAAGCCCGAGGACGGCAGGATCGACCCCGCCGAGCTGTTCGGACGGCGCGCCCCGCTCGTCCTCGAGATCGGCTCGGGCAACGGCGAGGCCGCCGCCGCGATGGCCGACGCCGATCGGGAGCGGGACCTGCTCGCCGTCGAGGTCTACCCGCAGGGCGTGGCCGACCTCATGGCCCGCGCCGAGGAGCGCGGACTCGACAACGTGCGGATCTACTCCGGCGACGCGCTCCCGCTGCTGTGGCACGGCATCGCGCCGGATTCGCTCGATGAGATCCGCGTCTACTTCCCCGACCCGTGGCCCAAGAAGCGCCACCACAAGCGGCGCATCATCCAGCCGGCGCACGTGGCGACGATGCGGGGCCTGCTGCGCCCCGGCGGCATACTCCACTGCGCCACGGACATCCAGGACTACGCCGAGCAGATGCTGGAGGTCCTCGCCGCCGAGGAGGGCCTGGAGAACACCGCCGACGGCTACGCGCCCCGGCCGGACCACCGCCCGATCACCAAGTTCGAGCGCCGCGGTGTCAAGGCCGGACGCCCGATCTTCGACCTGATCTTCCGCAAGCCCTAGCGCCGGCGCTCCGCGTTTCGATTCCACGGACGGTGGAATACTCACGTGGCGCCCCCGAGCGGCCGACAGGGCCGACGGATCGCGCGGTGGAGGGAACGGCCCATGAACGCTCGCCGCGAGGAGGATCTCCTCGCCATGCTCGTCGCCCTGTTGGGGGTGAGCCATCTGGTGTCGTTCAGAGACCTCCCCCGCGAGGTCAACCGGTGCGCCGCCTTGGCCGGGCTCAAGGACGTGGGCGTCTTTCTCGTGGATCTCCAGCAGGAGGTCCTGCGTGAGATGACCGGATCCGACACCGACGCGGCGGAGGGCTCGCAGCGGGATCACTCGGTCGATGGCACCATGGCCGGGCGCGCCTTCCAGTACGGAGAGACCGTGCTCGCGTCCCAGGACTCCGAGGGCCGGTCGGTGTGGTGGACGCCGCTCATCAAGGGCACCGAACGCCTCGGTGTGCTCCGCGTGAGCAGCGCCGACGACAGCCCGCGCGCGCGGCGCCACGGGGAACTGCTCGCCTCGATGGTCGCGCTGGTCTTGATCGCCCGCCGCCGGTCCAGCGACGCCTATCCGCGCCTGCTGCGCACCCAGCAGATGGAGGTCGCCGCCGAGCTGGAATGGCAGCTGATGCCGCCGCGCACGTACGCGGACGCCGACGTGGTGATCAGCGGCCTCATGGAACCGGCCTACGAGGTCGGCGGCGACGCCTTCGACTACGCGGTCTTCGGCGACACGGCCCACCTGGCGGTGTTCGACTCCATGGGGCACGACACCAGGGCGGGGATCGCGGCCAACATCGCCGTGGCCACGTACCGCAACCAGCGCCGCCGGGACATCGACCTGGCCGAGGCCAGCGTCGCGATCGAACGCGTCCTCGTCGAGCAGTTCGAGGGGAACCAGTTCGTCACCGGCACCATCGCCACCTTGAACACGGCGTCGGGCGATCTGACGTGGGTCAACCGCGGCCATCCGGCCCCCATCGTCATCCGCGGCAAACGCTGGTCGACCACGTTGGAGTGCCCTCCCGCCCACCCCATGGGCGCCGATCTGGCTTCGGAGCCCACGGTGTGCACCGAGCAGCTAGAACCCGGCGACCGGCTCGTGCTCTACACCGACGGCATCACCGAGGCCCGCAACGCCGCCGGCGAGGAATTCGGGCTGCGGCAGTTCACCGACTTCCTCATCCGCCACCACACCGATCAGCTGCCGGCCCCCGAGACCCTGCGCCGGCTCATCCGCAGCATCCTGGACCACCACGGCGGCAGACTCAACGACGACGCGACCGTCCTGATGGCCGAGTGGATCGGCCCCGAACCGCCGACACCCGACTTTCCCAAGAGGCGCGCGGGACTGCCGGAGTTCTGAGCGCGGCCCTCCCCTAGGCCGTGTTTGAGAATTGAGGAAGCCTCCGGTTGAATCTGTTGTGCTGCAACAAGTTTCACCCGGAGGCTTCAATTGTCGAGCGTAACAGCACGCAGGGACCTGACCGACAACCAGTGGGAACGGCTGCGCCGGTGGCTGCCCGAGCCGAACAAGCTCGGCCGACCGATCACCCGCAGCCGCCGCGTCCTGGTCAACGGCATCGCCTGGCGGGTGCGAACCGGATCACCCTGGCGCGACCTCCCACCCGCATACGGGCCCTGGTCCACGGTCTACTGGCTGTTCTGCGCCTGGCAGCGCTCAGGCACCTGGACGCTGATCTGGCGATCGCTCCAGGCCCTGGCGCGCGCCGAGCAACGACTGAGCTGGATCTTCAGCATCGATTCGACCACCGCCCGGGCACACCTGGCCGCAGCCGGCGCCGGGCGCCGCAGCGTCCGCGCCGAGCCGGTCGACCACGCCCTCGGCCGCTCCCGGGGCGGGTGGCCGACCAAACTGCACCTGGTCTGCGACAACGCCGGATATCCACTCGCCGCCACCGTCACCCCAGGCCAGGCAGGCGACAGCCCACACATGATCGGGCTGCTGGAAGCCATCGCCGTGCCCCGGCTCGGCGGAGGCCGGGACCGACAACGCCCGACCCGCGTCATGGCCGACCGCGCCTACTCGAGCCGAGCCAACCGCGCCTGGCTGCGCGAACACCAGATCAAAGCGACCATCCCCGAACCGGCCGACCAGATCGCGCATCGGCAACGGCGCGGCGCCCGAGGCGGCAGGCCACCGGCATTCGACGCCGACCACTACAAGGACCGCTCCAGCATCGAGCGGACCATCGCCCGCCTCAAACAACACCGCGCCGTCGCCACCCGATACGACAAACTCGCCGTCCGCTACCTGGCCACCGTCCAGGCGGCCATCATCGTCAACTGGCTCCGCGACTTACCAAACACGGCCTAGAGGCGCGCGGGACCGCCGGAGTTCTGAGCGCGGCTCAGGCGCCGCCCGAGAGCCTGGCGTGCCAAGCCTCGGCCGAGGCATCGGTCAGCGACGCCACCTGGTCGATCACGACGCGCAGGCGACCGGTGTCGTCCGCGGCCCGGCGCCAGGACTCGGCGAACATCGGTTCCATCGCGTCGGGTCCGCGGTCGCTCAGCAGCGCCACCAGCTCGGTCAGGATCTCGCGTTGGCGCGTGTAGTAGGCCTCGCCCGTCCTCGGCTGCATGACGTAGCGCCATGCGATGCCTTTCAGCAGCGCGCACTGGACGCGCTCGGGTTCGGGGACGATGAGGTTCGCGTCGTAGCGGCGCAGCGGCTCGCCGCCGTACCGGTCCCGGGTCGCGGTGACCGCCGCGTTCACGAAGCGGCCGACCATCGTCGAGGTGAAGTTCTTCAAGGCCACCAGCGCTGTGAAGGAGCCGTCGTAGTCGTGGAGGCTCCGCATGACCGGGTCTCGGAGGAGGTCGCTCAGGGCCTCGCCGAGCGTCGAGGCGGATTCGTCCGAGTAGCGGCCGGCCACGTCGGCGCAGACCCCGGCCTGCTCGTCCTTGTCGTCCATCAGCCGCGCCAGGTCGATATAGCCGCCGTGCAGGCCGTCCTCGACATCGTGGACCGAGTACGCGACGTCGTCGGACCAGTCCATCACCTGCGCCTCCAGGCATCGGCGTCCATCAGGGGCGCCCGAGCGGAACCAGTCGAAGATCTCGCGGTCGTCGGCGTAGACGCCGAACTTGCGGGGCGCCCGGCCGGCCGGCCAGGGATATTTGCAGCTCGCGTCCAGTGAGGCCCGTGTCAGGTTGAGGCCCACCGAGCGGCCCTCGGCGTCGAGGATCTTCGCCTCCAGGCGGGCGAGCACGCGCAGGGTCTGCGCGTTCCCCTCGAAGCCTCCGCAAGGGAGCGCCGCGTCGTGCAGCGCGTCCTCGCCGTTGTGGCCGAACGGCGGGTGCCCAAGGTCGTGCGCCAGTCCCGCCACGTCGACCACGTCGGGATCGCAGCCGAGCTTGTCGCCGGTCTCGCGGGCGATCTGGGCCACCTCGAGCGAATGGGTGAGTCTCGTGCGCAGGAAGTCGTCCGTGCCCGCGGTGTGGACCTGCGTCTTGTCGGCCAGGCGCCGGAAGCCGGCCGAGTGCAGGACTCTCGCCCGGTCGCGCTGGAACGGCGACCGGAACGACTCCGGCTCGCGCACCCGGCGCTCCGCGGAGTCGGTGGCACGCAGAACGGGATCGGTCACGCCGTCGAGCGTAGCGTGACCGATCCCGTTGTTCGAACGTCGCGGCTACTTGATGTACAGGCGGGCCACCCCGGTGCCGTCGCCGTCGACCGTGCCGTGCGCCCACGCGAACGCGGACAGCGGCTCGGCCTCGTGGAACTCCTCGTACTCGGTGAGGTCGGTCATGTCGACCCACACCGCGAGCGCGGCGCTGTCGGGAGCGACCTCGGCGAAGTCGGCGAAGCGGTCGTCGTCGGCCAGGTGCCCGTCGCCGACGTTGCCGCCCTGGAAGCTCAGCTGCGAGCCGTCGACCTCGACGCCCTCGGGCAGGGCCTCGCCGCCGGACATGTCGTCGACGAGCGACTCGAGTTCCGCGGCGCGGTCGTCGGCCAGCAGCACCGAGGCGAAGATCGACTCGGGGTCGAATTCCTCGCCCTCGGCCGGGAAGTCGGCGGTGAGGGAGAGCTGCGCGCCGGAGAGCAGGTCGACGACCTCCTCGATGGAACCGAAAGCCGATGCCATGTCGGCGCCGTAGCCGTCGTCTTCGGTGTACATGGGCTCGTCTTCGGTGCCGTAGTTCCAGTAGCGCTCCTCGAGTTCGGCGTAGCGCGCCTCGTCCTCGGCGGCGAGGGTGTCGTTCCACCACTGCTCGTCGAGGGCCTGGTACTCCGCGTACTCGTCGTCGGTGAGCGGGCCGCCCTCGACGTCGGGCTCGACGGCCGTCTCGCCGTCGCCGCTCATGCCTTCGAGCTCGCTCATCCACTCCTCGGCGACCTCGGCGAGGTTCTCGGGGATGTCGGCGGAGGCGGCGAAGTCGGCGGCGGGCAGCCGACCCATGTCGTCGAGCAGCGTCTCCGAGCCGGTCCACGGGTCGTCCTGGTCGCCGAAGAGGCGGTAGGACAGCTCGAAGCCGTCGTCGAAGGCGGAGAAGCCGGCGATGAGGTTGCCGGAGTACACCGACTCGACGGCGCCGAGGTCGTCCTCGCCCATGGCCTCGGCCATCTCGGTGACGGCGTTGACGTCGAGCCAGTAGACGAGGAGCTGGTCGCCCTCGAGCCAGGAGCGGGCCTCGCTGTAGGCGTCCGATTCGGACAGCGGGGCGGATCCGGCCTCGGATTCGGCGGCTTCGAGCGCGGCGGCGGCGCCCTGGTCGCCGACGACCATCAGCACGGAGTCGTCGCCGACGCTGTAGGCCCACTGGTCTTCGGTGAGCTCGGCGGACTCGCGGATCTTGTCGAGCCCGGCCTGTGCGGCGTCCGAATCGGTGCTGGCGAGGTTGACCACGCCGTAGGGGGCGCCGTCGTGCTCCCACATGGCCAGGCCGTGGCGGCGGCCCAGCCAGCCGAGGTCGTCCTCGCCGTCGATGTCGTCGAGGCCGGCCTCTTCGAGCAGGTCGGCCAGCATGTCGTTGGTGTCGTCGTAGTCGAGGCCCTCGAACTTGTTGAGGCGTTCGAGGAGCTTCGGGGTCTGGTCGAACGACGGGTCGAAGTTGACCTCGACGTACATGGAGGCCGTGGACGGGAAGCGCTCGGCCGGGTCGGGACCGGAGGTCCACACGAACTGGAAGAACACGAACGCGCCGATGGCGGCGACGAGCGCGACGGCGAGGACCGAGGCGAGGACGATCGGTCCGCGGCGCCTGGGACGGGGACCGGGCGGCGGTCCGGGCGTGTAGCCGCCCGGCGGTTGGTAGGGAGGCTGGCCGCCGGCGTTCGCCGTGGGCGGGGCCTGTTCGACGTAGGCCTGGGGCTGGTACCCGTAGGGCTGCTGCGGGACCGGTTGGCCGGGGTCTATGTTGTGCTGCTGCGGATTGCCATAGCTCGACATGGTTCGAAGCTATGCCGAGTGCGCAACACCGACATCCCGAGAACGTGCCAAGCGGGTATCAGAACTCGTACATCTGGCCGGGCCTGACCACTTCGACCGGTCCGGTGTAGGCGGCGCGGGCCTCGGCGAGGGTGTCGGCCCTGGAGCCCCAGGGTTCCACCAGGTGTGTGAGCAGGAGGCGCCCGGCGCCGGCCTTGGTGGCGTAGTCGCCGGCCTCCTTGCCGGTGAGGTGGACGTCCTTCGGGTTCTCGCGGCCTTCGAGATAGGAGGCTTCGGCGAGGAGTACGTCGCAGTGGGCGGCGAGGGATTCGAGCGCCTCGCACGGGCCGGTGTCGGAGGAGTACGCCAGGGACGACCCGGCGTACTCGACCCTGACGCCGAAGGTCTCGACGGGGTGGGCGACCCGGTCGACGATGACGGTGAGCGGGCCGAGATCGAACGCGCCGGGCTGGAGTTCGCGGAAGTCGTAGACGTCGCGCAGCAGCGGGTGGCACAGTTCGCCCTGGCCGCCGTAGGCGGTGACGATGCGGTCGGCGACGCCGGCGGGCCCGTACAGCGGCACGGGATGCTCGGGTTTGGCCGGCGCGTAGCGGCGCATGACCGCGTAGGCGCAGGAGTCGAAGAAGTGGTCGGCGTGGAGATGGGTGACGATGATCGCGTCGAGCAGGTGCGGATCGATGTACTTCTGGAGTTCGCCGAGCGAGCCGGTTCCGAAGTCGATGAGCAGCCGGAAGCCCCCGGCCTCGACCAGGTAAGCCGAGCAGGGCGTATCGGGCGCCGGAAAGGAGCCGGCGCATCCGATCACAGTGAGTTTCATGGCAGATCACACCTCGTCCAGTGCTGCCGTCGCGGCGCTCGGGAAGAGGTTCCCGAGGAAGCGGCGGGCGGTGCGGGTGAAGGCATCAGGGTCGCCGGTGGCGAAGAAGGCGTGCTCGGCGGGCCCCTCGCGCTCGGCGAGGAGGTCGTGCTCGGTGAGCACGCGGTAGAGTTCGCGAGCGCACTCGCTCGCGGACGACACCAACGTCACGTCCTCTCCCATCACCAGTCCTATGAGTCCCGACAACAGCGGATAGTGGGTGCAGCCCAGCACGACGGTGTCGACCCCGGACTGCTGTAGCGGCTCAAGGTACCCCTGGGCCAGGCCGAGCAACTGTCGGCCGGTTGTCACTCCCCGTTCCACGAAGTCGACGAACGCCGGGCAGGCCACCGCGGTCACCCGCAGATCCGGCACGGCGTTGAAGGCGTCGAGGTAGGCCCCCGACGAGATCGTCGACCGCGTCCCGATCACCCCGATCCTGCCGGTCCGGGTGGTCGCGACGGCGCGCCGCGCCGCGGGCCGGATGACCTCCACGACCGGGATGTCGTAGCGGTCGCGGACGTCGGCCAGGCTGGCCGACGAGGCCGAGTTGCAGGCGATCACCAAAGCCTTGACCTCCTGTTTCACCAGGTGGTCGCAGATGTCGAGCGTGAGCTTGCGGACCTCCGCGATCGGTCTGGGGCCGTACGGGACGTGTTCGGTGTCGCCGACGTAGACCAGCCGTTCGGAGGGCAGCAACTCGGCGACCGCTCGGGCGACGGTCAGGCCCCCGACACCGGAGTCGAAGATCCCGATGGGCGCGTCGTTCATGGGCTCCGAGCGTACGTCCAGAAACGCGTTCGGCGCCGCTCCTCGGCGGGGGAATGTCGCCAAAATGACATGGTGGCGAGCGCCACAGGAAAACCTGCGGCGAGCTCGAATCCAGCGTGAATGCGCGGTGTCAGGCCATCGACAGCATCGCGAAGGAGGCCAGCAGCGTGACCGTGGCGGCGGCCATGAACATCCACGGCACGCCCTTGAAGCGCAGGGTCGCGAAGGCCATCATCGTCAGCAGCATGCCGACCACGCCGGTGGTGATGAACGCGGGGGCGAACCACGACGGTCCGTCGCCGAAGATGTGGAACAGGCCCACGATCGCCGCGGTGCAGCCGGCCAGGACCAGCGTGAGCGCCCAGGAGGCGACGCCCGCCAGGCGCCGCAGGCGCACCTGCGGCGACTCGTCCGCGGGCGGGTCCGCCGCCGGGGCGCCCGCCGTTCCGCTCGGCCCGAGCGGCGAGCCGCCCTGGTGCGGGATGTCCGCGGCGCTTTCCGACAGGAAGGTGCGGCCAGGCTCGGTGGTGCTCATCGGGCCAGGCTAGCAAGCGGGCAGCACAACGTCATGCCCACACCTGCCCGTCGAGGGCGGTCGCGGCGTCGTCGAGGCCGTCGGAGTAGGCGCCGGTCGACAGGTACTTCCAGCCGCCGTCGGCCACGAGCAGGGCGATGTCGGCGCTGCGTCCGGCCCGGTGGGCCTCGCGGGCGAGCGCGAGACCGGCGTGGAGGACCGCTCCGGTCGACAGCCCGACGAACAGGCCCTCGGCCTCGAGGATCTCTCGCGTGCGTTTGAGGGCGTCCTCGGTGCCCACCGACAGGCGCCGGGTGAGCACCTTCTCGTCGTACAGCTCGGGCACGAAGCCCTCGTCGAGGTTGCGCAGGCCGTAGACGAGCTCGCCGTAGCGGGGCTCGGCGGCGACGATCTGGACGTCGGGGAGGCGCTCTTTGAGGTAGCGGCCCACGCCCATGAGCGTGGCGGTGGTGCCGAGCCCGGCGACGAAGTGCGTGATGCCGGGGAGGTCGCGCAGGAGTTCGGGCCCGGTGCCCTCGTAGTGGGCGGCCTCATTGGCGGGGTTGGCGTACTGGTTGAGCATGACCAGCTCGGGACGCTGGGAGGCCATCTCGCGGGCCTTGGCGACGGCGGCGTTGGAGCCGCCGGCGGCCGGGGAGAACACGATCTGGGCGCCGAACGCGGTCAGCAGCTGGCGGCGTTCGAGCGAGGTGTTCTCGGGCATGACGCAGACGAGCCGGTAGCCCTTGCGCCTGGCGATCATGGCGACGGCGATGCCCGTGTTGCCCGAGGTCGGCTCGAGGATGGTGCTGCCCTCGGTGAGGCGTCCCTCGTCCTCGGCGGCCTCGATCATCTTGGCCGCCACGCGGTCCTTGACCGACCCGGTCGGGTTGGCCCCTTCGAGCTTGGCCCACAGCCGGACCTCGGGCGAGGGGGAGAGCCGCGGCAGGCCGACCAGCGGCGTGTCGCCGAGGGTCTCGGTGATGTCGGAGTAGCGCGCCACGGCTTCCCGACTCCTTACATACCGCCCGCGACGGCGGGCAGGATCGTCACCGAGTCGCCGTCGGACAGCTTCGCGTCGAGGCCGCCGATGAAGCGGACGTCCTCGTCGTTGACGTAGACGTTGACGAAGCGGTGCAGCGAGCCCTCTTCGGTCACCACGCGGGCCTTGAGGCCGCTGTGGGTGGCGTCGAGGTCGTCGAAGAGCTCGGCGAGCGTGTCGCCGGAACCGGAGACGAGCTTCTGGCCGCCGGTGTGGCTGCGCAGGATGGTGGGAACGCGGACTTCAATGGACATGGAGATTCCTTCGAACATAGCGATTGGGTGCAGACTCGTCCGGCCGCCTCACGGGCGGGCGGCCGCGGGATCAGTGACAGTCGTAGACCGTCGAGTCGGGGCTGTGCGCGAACTTGTACGTCTGCACGGCGTCCGGCGCCCCGACGACCTCGATCGGCTCCTCGGTGACCTCGCCGTCGACGATGCGGAACGAGCGGACCTCGGCGACCTCGGGGTCGCGGGTGGCCACCAGCACATAGTGCGCCTGCGGCTCGCCCATCTCGGAGGCGATGCCGGTGTCCGAGCGAGAGGGATAGGCGTCGGTGGCGGTGTGGGAGTGGTAGACGACGGCGACTTCCTCGTCGTTGTCCCACATCTCGTCGTAGACGCGCTTCCACTCGTCGGCGTCGAACTCGTAGAAGGTCGTGGAGCGGGCGGCGTTGATCATCGGGAGGTGCCGCTTCGGCTCTCCCGTGCCCTCGGGGCCGGCGATGAGTCCGCACGCCTCGTCCGGGTGGTCCGCCCGGGCGTGGGCGACCATCGCCTCGACCAGTTCATGCGCAATCCGCAACACGACGACAAGCGTACACGTGAAGGCCGCCACGGCGCCGCCGTCGTTCAGGTCGTGGGACGCGCGTCCGGCTCGAGTCCGGGGCGCGGCATCGGAGCGGTGAGCGCGGCCACCATGACCGCGAGCGGCACGAGCGCGGACAGCCACAGCACCAGGGAGAACGAGCCGGTCCAGGAGTAGAACAGCGAGTAGATCAGGGGCGCGAAGGCGGCGCACGTGACGGTGGCGGAGGAGACGACGCCGCGGAGCGCGCCGATGTGGGCGGTGCCGAACAGGCGGGGCGTGGTGCCGTTCTCGATGGCCCGCAGGGCGTTGCCGCAGGCGCCGAAGACGATGCCGAAGCCGACGGCGGACCAGCCGGGCTCGGCGAGGGTGCCCCAGGCGAACGCGACGGCGAAGGCGAGCATGGCCCCGGCGATGACCAGGCGGGGACTGGCCCGGTCGAGGATCGAGCCGACCAGCAGTGTGGCGACGGTCCCGGCGATGGCCTGCGGCAGGAAGTTCGCGGCGGCCTCGGTGGCCGACAGGCCGCGCTCGCCGAGCAGTGCGATGAGGTGGAAGCCGATGGCGGCGTTGAAGAACCCCGCTGTGGCGAAGGTCGCCACCAGGACCCAGAAGAAGGGCTGGCGCATGGCCTGGCCGCGACTGTGACCTCGCTCGGCGCGCGAGCCGCGGCCGTTGGCGGGGTCGCCGTCGACGAACTGCCCGAGCTCGGCGGGCCGGTCGCGGACCCAGACGAGGGCCAACGGGAGGAGCACGGTCACGACGACGACCGCCTCGACGAGCATGGCGGTGCGCCAGTCGAAGGCGGAGATGAGGCGCTCCAGCGGCACCGGCGAGAGGGCGATGATGCCGCCGCCGACGGCGATCTGGACGCTGAGGACCCGTCCGCGCCGCCGTGCGTACCAGCGGGAGACGAGGGTCGCGGCGCACAGCCCGAGCGCGCCTTGGCCGAGCATGCGGACGCCGATGAAGCCGAGGGCGAGCCCGAGCAGGTTCTGGGCGAAGGACAGTCCGACGCAGGCCAGGCCGAGCGCGGCGACGACGACGGACATGACCCGGCGCACCCCGTAGCGGTCGACGGCGCGCCCGACCCACGGGAGGGAGCAGCCTCCCGCGAGGGTGCCGATCATGTAGGCGGCGGAGACGGCGGTGCGCCCGACGCCGAGGTCGGCGATGATCGGGTCGATGAACACCGAGATGGAGGCCGTCTGCCCGGGCGCGGTCAGCCCCATGGCGAGGGTCGCGATGACGACCATGCGGGGACCGGAGAACTTGCGTTCGGCGACGCGGGCGATCACGTTCGGCGCTCCTCGGGTCGGGGCGACGGGCCGACCGGCGAGGTAAGCCTTTTCCAACAGTGGAACCGCCAGCGTAGGCCCGGCGACATCGACGCCGGCCTTCGGGAGGCGCCGAGCGATGAAGCGTGCGAGTCATGCTCGTGCACTAGGCTTCCTCGCATGTCCGTCACGCTCCCGCGCACACCCCTGTACACCGACCACTACGAGTACACGATGCTCGAGGCCTCCCTGCGCGACGGCACGGCCGACCGCCCCTGCGTGTTCGAGGTGTTCGGCCGCCGCCTGCCCACCGGCCGCCGCTACGGCGTCGTCGCCGGCATCGGCCGCCTCGCCGAGGCCATCCAGCGCTTCCGCTTCGACGAGGAGATCCTCGAGGACCTCACCTCGCACAGGGTCATCGGCGACTCGACGGCCGCCTGGCTCGCCGACTACCGATTCGGCGGCGACATCGACGTCTACGCCGAGGGCGAGCTGTACTTCCCCGGCTCCCCCATCGTCACCGTCACGGGCACCTTCGCCCAGTGCGTGCTGCTGGAGACCCTGACGCTCTCGATCCTCAACCACGACTCGGCCGTCGCCTCGGCGGCGGCGCGCATGGTCACCGCCGCCCGCGGGCGTCCCATCCTCGAGATGGGATCCAGGCGCACCCACGAGGCCGCCGCCATCGCCGCGTCCCGCGCCGCCTACCTCGCCGGCTTCGCCGCGACGTCCAATTTGGAGGCCGGTAGGCGCTACGGGGTGCCGACCGCGGGCACCAGCGCGCACGCCTTCACGCTCCTGCACGCCTCCGAGGTGGCAGCGTTCGAGGCCCAGGTCGCCACGTTCGGCACCGATACGACGCTGCTGGTCGACACCTACGACATCTCCCAGGGCATCCGCAACGCGATCAGTGTGGCCGGGCCGCGCCTGCGCGCCATCAGGATCGACTCCGGCGACCTCGACGTCATGGCCACCGGCGCGCGCGAGCTGCTCGACGAGCTGGGCGCCAAGGACACCAAGATCGTCGTCTCCGGGGACCTCGACGAGTATTCGATCGCGGCGCTGGCCGCGGCCCCGGTGGACATGTACGGGGCGGGCACGTCGGTCGTGATCGGCTCGGGCGCGCCGACGGCGCAGTTGGTGTACAAGCTGGTCGAAGTGGAGGGCCGCCCGGTCGCCAAGCGCTCGGAGCACAAGGGCACCACCGGGGGACGCAAGACCGCGGTCCGGCGGCACAAGCCGACCGGGACGGCCATCGAGGAGGTCATCGTCTCCCGAGGAGCGCCGGAGTCGCTGCCCGGCGACAAGCGGCTCCAGAGGCCGCTGTTCCGCGAGGGCGAGCCGATCGAGGCGCCGACACTCGAGGAATCGCGCGAGCTGCTCCGCCAGCGTCTCATCTCGATCCCTTGGGAGGGACTGAAACTCTCGCCCGGTGACCCGGCGGTACCGGTAGTGATGCGCTCGGGCGGGTAGCACGATACGATTCCCTCACCCGATTGAGCAACTCCCCTATGATCCTCCCGGAAAGGACTCACCCCAGTGGTGTTCAACGTTTTCAAGTCCGTCTTCGGTGTCGGAGTCTCCGTCGACACCGCTTTGACCAGCACTCATGTCACTCCTGGTGGGACACTTCAAGGTTCGGTGGCGTTCACCGGCGGTGAGGTTGCCGGGAAGGTCGAGGGCATCGAGATCGAGTACACCGCCGTCGTCGAGGACGATTCCAAGGGCGAGGACAAGACGTTCACCGTCGACTTCTTCTCCGCGCAGGTGTCGGGCCCGTTCCAGCTCGCCCCGGGGACCGGCCACTCCATTGACTTCGAGGCCGCCGTGCCTTGGGAGACGCCGCTGTCCAACGTCGCCGGCCGCCCGCTGCCCGGCATGAAGCTCGGCGTCTCCACCAAGCTGGCCCTTGACAACGCGTTCGACAAGGGCGACTTGGACGAGCTGACGATCGAGCCGCTGCCGGTCCAGACCGCGGTCATGAACGCGCTGGAGGGCCTGGGCTTCGTATTCCAGTCCGCCGACCTTGAGAAGGGCACGATCCCGGGCTCGCACATGCCGTTCTACCAGGAGGTCGAGTACTGGGCCACCGGCGAGTTCGCCGCCTCGCTCAAGGAGATCGAGGTGACGTTCATCGCAACCCAGTCGAACACCGATGTGCTCATCCAGACCGACAACCCGGGCGGACTGCTCACGCCCGACCACAACCGCTTCGTCCGCTTCGGCCTGCCCACCGCCGAGGGCGGCGACGTAACCGAGACGGTTCGAACACAGTTGGAGCAGCTCATCCAGCGCA
>NZ_BAAHCB010000005.1:633214-635791 GCF_054776215.1 Glycomyces tarimensis | reverse complement strand
GGCCGCCCGCTTTGCTGTGCCCCGGCGCTTGCGTTCGGTCTACATATACGTATATGATATACGTATACATATACCGGCCGATCGAAGGAGGCTAAGATGCCGTCATGCCGAACAAGACGATCTACGTTTCCGACAGGGACCTGCCGCTCTACACCCGGGCGCAGGAGCTCGCCGGCGGCAACCTCTCGCAGGCGATCGTCAAAGCGCTGCGGCGCTATGTCGAGGCCGAAGAAGGCCGCCTGGAGGGCTATGACGAGATCACCGTGAAAGTCGGCATCGGCCCCGCCCGCAAGCGCAGACGGCAGCGCTTCACCGGCGTCAAGCTCGGCGAATGGGGCTGGTCGGACGACAAGCGCGCCCTGATCTACCGCGTCTACCGCTCCAAGTCCGGCAAGTACGTGGTCCACACCGAGCGCACGCCGGACTCCAAGCACGACACGAGCGAGGCCGGATGGAAGAAGGCGCTCGGCCTGGGCGAGCAGACCTGGGTGGTCGGCCCCGAGGAGGGCACGCTCGAAGTCCTCGACACCCTCGAGGAGCTCAAGGAGAAGATCCCGGCCGAGCTCTACGAGATGGTCGCCGCCACCGCCGAGACCCCTCCCGTCGAGGACCTCGACATCTAGGTCCACGCACCTGAACCTCCCACCGGCCCGCGCCGGTAGTCGAGGCTGCGATCCGAACGCATCCGAAGCGCTCGATCGCCGTGCCCATCGACTGTCCACAATGTACTGACCAACGTACCGACCATCGACGAGTAGGACACGGCGTGTTCGAGCTCGGACTGCTGTTCACCCTTTTTCGGCCCACGAGACGAGGAACCATGACCACGTCGAAACCCCTGGCCATCGAGGCCCGCGGCCTCAGGAAGTCCTACGGCGACAAGACCGTCCTCGACGGCATCGACATCGCCGTACCCGAAGGCACCGTCTTCGCTCTGCTGGGGCCCAACGGCGCCGGCAAGACCACTACCGTCAACGTCCTGTCCACCCTCATCGGCGCCGACGCCGGCGAGGCGCGGGTCGGCGGCCACCGCCTGGACCGCGAACCGGACCTGGTGCGGCAGGCCATCGGCGTCACCGGCCAGTTCGCCGCCGTCGACAACCTGCTCAACGGCGCCGAGAACCTCCGCCTGATGGGGCGCCTGCACCACCTGGGCCGGAGGGAGACCCGGCGACGCGCGGCCGAACTGCTCGAGCAGTTCGAGCTCACCGAGGCCGCCTCCCGGCTGCCGTCGACCTACTCGGGCGGCATGCGGCGCCGACTCGACCTGGCGATGAGCCTCATGGGCGACCCGCGTGTCATCTTCCTCGACGAGCCCACCACCGGACTCGACCCGCGGAGTCGCCGGACCATGTGGACGATCATCCGCGAGCTCGTCGCCGGGGGCGTCTCGATCCTGCTGACCACGCAGTACCTGGAGGAGGCCGACCAGCTCGCCGACCGCATCGCCGTCCTCGACGGCGGCCGGATCGTCGCCGAGGGCACCTCCGAGGAACTCAAGCGGCTCATCCCCGGCGGCCATATCAGCCTGCGGCTGCACCGGGCCGACCAGATCGAGCGGGCCGCGGACCTCCTCGACGCCACCGGCTCCGATCCCGCGCAGCTGACCGTCCAGGTCCCCGGCGACGGCTCCATCGCCTCCCTGCGGTCGCTGATCGAAGCGCTCGACCGCGAGTCCATCGAGGTCGACGACCTCACCGTCCACACCCCCGACCTCGACGACGTCTTCCTCGCCCTCACCGGGCGGACCGAGAACCAGAAGGAGGCCGCACGATGAGCAGCCTGTCCTACGCCCTGACCGACTCGGCGACGATGCTGCGCCGCCAGCTCAAGCACATCGCCCGCTACCCGTCCCTGACGGGCATGATCATCGGCATGCCGGTGGTGTTCCTGCTGCTGTTCGTCTACGTCTTCGGCGGGACGCTCGGCGACGGCCTCGGCGCCCCCTCCGGCGGCCGGGAGGCCTACCTCGCCTACGTGACCCCCGGCATCCTCATGATGACGATCGCCGGGGCCGTCCAGGGCACCGCGATCTCGGTCGCGATGGACATGACCGAGGGCATCGTCGACCGATTCCGCACCATGGCGATCGCCCGGGTCTCGGTCCTGACCGGGCACGTGCTCGGGAGCCTGATCCAGATCATGCTCGGCCTGGCCGTCGTGCTCGGGATCGCGATCGCGATCGGCTACCGGCCCGAGGCCGGCCCCGCCGAGTGGTTCGCCCTGGCCGGCGTGACGGCACTGGTCGGCGTCGCGCTCACATGGCTGACCGTCGCCGCGGGGTTGACCGCGAAGAGCGTCGAGACCGCGAGCAACGCCCCCATGCCGCTGCTGCTCCTGCCGTTCATCGGCTCGGGATTCGTGCCGACCGAGTCGATGCCCGGCGCGATGCAGTGGTTCGCCGACTACCAGCCGTTCACGCCGTGGATCGAGGTCACGCGAGGCCTGCTCGACGGCACCGGCGCCACCGGGTCCGACGTAGCCCTGACCGTCGCCTGGGCGCTCGCCCTCGCACTGTTCGGCTACCTGGCCGCGCGGGCGAAGTTCGACCAGCGCTAGGCCGCGAAGGCGACCGGG
>NZ_BAAHCB010000005.1:523856-633161 GCF_054776215.1 Glycomyces tarimensis | reverse complement strand
TCACGTCGGGTCGAGCAGCCGCAGGTCCGGAGGGACGAGCGTGCGGGTGTGCAGCAGCTCGGTGATGAGATTGTGGTTCAGCATGTTCCCCACCGGCTCGCCGAGCTCGTCGCGCGTCAGGCCCGGCACGCCGGCCTTCGACAGGCGCTTGCGCACGGCGACCACCAGATGCTCGACCTTCTTGGGCTTCCAGCCCGCGTCCGGATCGATCTCGGCGAGGTGTTCGGCCGCCTGGCGCCACGCCAGAGGCTGGGGATAGGACTCGCGCATGAGGTAGCGCCGGCCGAGCGCGACGAGCGCGAGCCGCTCGATCGGCGCGAGCTTCCACGGCTTGTCTCGCAGGGTCGACGCGTTCGGCGCTGGCGCGGGCACCTGCCCGTCCTCCCCCGTCACGTACAGCTCCAGCAGGTGCTCGCGGCGACGCGAGCCGCGGATGAACAGCGGCGTGTAGCCGTGTTCGAGCGGCACCGGCTCGTCCTCGGGGAACAGCAGGGTCGAGCCGGGCAGCTGGAGGGCCAGGTGCCCGATGTTCGCGACCCACCAGTGGTCGCCGCGGCGCGTGACCAGGCCGTGGCTGCGGCTGACGCGCCGGTCGTCCTCGCCGACGCAGACGTGCACCTCCGGCCGATTGCGTCCGAACAGGACCGATCGGCCCTCCCGGGGCCGGAAGCGGACGCCGCCCGAGACCGAGAGCGCGTAGATCGTGCCGGGGATCGGGTCGGGCACGCCGAACGCCAGGCTGTCGTGCCGCGGCCCCAGCGGTTCGACGCCGTCCAACTGCCGGATGTCACTCATGTCGACCTCCAAGTCCCTCCTCGCGATCAGCGTCGCACAGGCTCGCGGGACCCCTCCCGAGCGTTTCGGCGTACAACGGACGCGGCAGCCCCATGATCGAGGAGACACCCGTGAAACGCAATGCGCATCTGCTCGCCGTCTCGGCCGCGGCCGTGCTCGCCTCGGCCGCGTGCGGCGCCGGCGAGGAGCCCGAGTCCGACGCCTCGCCCACGGGGGGCGAGGCGTCGACTTCGCAGTCGGTGTCGCCCTCGCCGACCGAGGAGGCGCTCGAAGCGCTCGACGGGACCGACTACGAGTCCTGTTACGACGGCGACTGCGAGGTCATCGTCTCGGAGGGCACCACGTTCGAGCTCGATCCCGCTTTCGGGATCGACACGATGACGATCACCGGTTTCGACCGGTTCACTCCGGAGGGCGGCGGCACCGCGGTCGATCGGGTGATGTTCGAGGCCACCGGCAGCGGCTTCCTCTCGATGACGCTTCCGGTGGAGGGCAGCGGGCGCTTGCAGGGCACGCTGCTGGTCAGGGCCTTGGCGATCAGCGACGGCGAGGCCGTCCTGCTGCTGGAACCGGTGGCGTGACGTCTCAAGCCGACGGCAGCGCGGCCGCGATCGGCTCGGCGAAGTCGATCGCCATGTCGCACAGCTCGTCGATCGGCTCGTCGCCCTCGATGTAGACGCGCACGAGCTCGGCGGTGATGGTGCCGTCGCCGTCGACGCTGGGCTCTTGGCGGTTGACCACGCTCACCAGGCACGAGCCCTCGGCCCAGCGGTCGCCCTGGACGAACGCCTCCCGCCCGGCGAGCTCGACCGGCTCCCCCTCTTCGCCCGCGACCAGGGGTTCGCTGCGCTGGAACAGCACTCGCAGGAAGTCGTCGCTGGTGGTGCTGTTCCAGCGGCAGTCCCACTCGGCGAAGCTGACGACGGGGTGGTTGGCGTCGACGCCCGGGAAGCGCTCGAGTGCCGCGTCGTCGAGCAGCTCGCAAGCGCTGAGCCCGATGAGCGAACCGGGGTCCGGCTCGCCCTCGCGCCTGGGGATCGGCCCCTCCTCGAGGACGGCCAGCGCGCCGTCCACGGCGGTGTCCGCCATGGCGCACAGGTCAACCGATCCGCCCCACATCTGCTCGGCGTCGATCGAGACGATGTGCTCCCCGTCCGGCAGTATCAGCGTCCGGTCGCACTCCTCGGGCATGTCCTCATCGGACCGCACCACGCCGATCTGTCCGACCACCTCGGCCTCGCCGTCCGGCGGCTGCGTGGTGCTCCTGTAGATCTCGAGCTCGACGTCGACCTCGCTGGCGTCCGGGACGTCCACGAACACGTCGCAGCTGTTGAACTCGCCTTCGTCGGTGTCGAGCTTGGCCTCGCCGAACGCCGCGAGCGCCTCCGCGTCGAGCAGCGCGCAGGGGTCGGCGGTGGCCGGGTCGCCGACGAAGTCGGTGGTGAGCACGCTCTCGCGGCCCTGCACGGGGTCGTCGGGCCGGTCCCGGTCCTCGCCCAGGGCGGCCCAGATTCCGGCGGCGAGGAACGCCAGGGCGGCCACGGCGGCGGCCAGGGCTCGGGAGTGCGGCCGCCGCGGGCGGGGTCCCGCGCCGATGTCGGGCTCGCCGCACAGCTCCGCGAAGGACTTGCGGGCCTGGCCGGGGGTGGGTCGGCGTCTGGGGTCCTTGTCGAGCAGCCGCATCAGGACCGGCGTCATCGCCCCGGCCCGTTTCGGCTCGTCGACCTCCTCGGTGGCGGTGCGCCACAGCAGCGCGTGGGCGTTGTCCTCGCCGAACGGGGAAGCGCCCTCCATCGCGGCGTACAGGGTCGCGCCCAGGGAGAACACGTCGGAGGCCGCCGTGAACCTGCCGCCGCGCACGACTTCGGGCGCGACGTAGCCGGGCGTGCCGGTGACCGCCCCGGTGCCGGTCAGCGTGGCCACGGCGTGAACGTTGCGGGAGATGCCGAAGTCGGCGAGTTTGGCGAAGCCCTGGTCGGTGACGAGGATGTTGGCAGGCTTGATGTCCCGGTGCATGACGCCGATGGCGTGCACCGCCTCCAGGCCCCCGGCGAGCTGGGCGCCGTAGCGCGCCGCCTCCGCGGGCGGGATGGTCCCGAGGTCCGCGAGGGAGCGGCCCGGCACGTACTCCATGACGATCCACCAGTCGCCGTCGTCCTCGACGGCGTCGTAGACCGTGACCACGTTGGGGTGGTTGACGCTCGCGAGCGTCCCGGCTTCGCGCCGGATGCGTCCGGGCGCACCGGCGTCGCCGCCGTGCAGGGCGCGTTTCAAGGCCACCGGCCGATCGTCCAACTGCGGGTCCACTGCCCGCCACACCTCACCGTGGCCGCCCGAACCCAACCGTTCTTCCAGCCGATACCGGCCGCCCACTACCTGCCCGGCGCGCAACTGACTCTCCGCTCGCTTGAAGCACCCGACTCCTGCCGGTGCGTCATCGCGGTCCACATTAATGCAACGAGCCCAGGCGAAGGTGCGGCGTTCACCGGTGGTCGCGCCAGGAGTGGACGGGGTCGTAGCCGAGGAGGCGGCGGGCCTTCTCGATCGACAGGAGCGTCTCGTGGCCCTCGACGGGGCGGCGCAGCTCCAGTTCCGGGTAGTACTCCTTGACCAGGTCCATCGTTGGCGTGGTCATGACCGTGTCCGGGGAGGCGATCACGAAGACCTCCTTGCCGGCGCCCTCGCGCTCCAGGCCGAGCCGGACGGCCTGGGCGCCGTCGCGGGCGTCGATGTACGACCACAGGTTCCATTTGCGCAGCGCCGGGTCGTCGTTGAAGCCGGGGAAGACGTCGTAGTCCTCGGGGTACATGACGTTCGAGAATCGCAGGCCGGTGGCCTTGAGCTCGGGGTCCCAGCGGCACATTTGCCCGACCATGGTCTCCTCCATGGTCTTGACCAGCGAATACGTCGACTCAGGGCGTGGCTCGTACTCCTCGTCGACCGGCAGGTACGGCGGGGGCGTCTCGAACGGCAGGCCGAGCACGGTCTCGCTGGAGGCCCACACGACGTTCGTGATGCCGGCCAGGCGCGCGGCCTGGAAGACGTTGAAGGTCGTCAGCATGTTGTTGCGGAAGGTCGCGGCGTTCGCCCGCAGGCCCGGGGCGGGGATGGCCGCGAGGTGCACGAGCGCGTCGACGCGGTCGTAGCGGTCGTCGATGCCCGTCAGCGCCTCGACGGCCTGGCCGTAGTCGGTGAGGTCGACCTCGGTGAACGGCGCGAGCCCGTCCGGGGAGGGGGCGCGGTCGAGGTTGACGACGTGCCGGCCGTGTTCGACCAGGTCGCGCACCACCGCCCGCCCCAGCTTGCCGCTCCCGCCGGTCACCGCCACGCGATTCGCCATGGGGTCTTCCCTCCGATCGTTCGGTCTCCGTCGCTTGGAAGCCTAGGACTTGGAGCGCACTCCAAGTCAAGGAGCCACGTCATTCGTATCGGGGCGCCCGTGGCAGCATCGGGGGCATGATGCCCGCCCTACGAATCGGCCCGGCCGAGATCATCGCGCTCACCGACGCCGAAGGCCCGTTCTTCAGCGACCGTGCCGACGCGTTCCCCACCGCCACCACGCAGCAGTGGCGGGCCGCGGACGAGTTCGACCCCGGCGCGGTCACCGCCGACGGCCGCTGGTGGCTCCAGTTCCGGGCCTACGCCGTCAGGATCGAGGGCCGCGTGACGCTGGTCGACGCGGGCATCGGCCCGGCCGGCAGCCCCGCCGCGGGCTGGGCGCCCGTGCCGGGGCGGTTGCCCGAACAGCTCGAGGCCGCGGGCATCGCCGCGAACGAGGTGGACCACGTCATCCTCACGCATTTGCACACCGATCACGTCGGCTGGGCGGTCGTGGGCGAGGGCGAGCCGTACTTCGCCGGAGCGCGATATCTCTTGCAGCGGACCGAGATGGACGCCGTCGACCGGCTCAACCCCGCGCTGCGGGACGTGCTGCTCGCGCCGCTCCAGCGCACGGGGCAGCTCGAGCTGCTCGACGGCGAGAGCCGTCTGGGCCCGCACCTCCAGGCGGTCCCCACGCCGGGGCACACGCCGGGGCACCAGAGCGTCCTGCTCGAAGCGGGACGCGAGCTCGCGGCGATCACCGGGGACCTGCTGGCCCACGCGATCCAGCTGCTCCACCCCGAGTTGCCCTACGTCCACGAGACCGACCCCGCGGTGGCCCGGGCCTCGCGAGAGGCACTGCTGCGCCGCGTGGCCGGGGCGGGCGGCGCACTGGCCACGCCGCACCTGAGCGAGCCGTTCGTGCGGGCGGGAAGCGGCGGCTCTTGACAGCGGATGGTGTATCGGTAAAGTAACCGGTGCCGTATCGATACAGCCTCCGAATCGCCATCGCTCCCAGGAAGGCACCCATGCCGAACCGCACCGTCCCAGCCGTGATCAATGTGGACCTCGAAGGCCCGCGCATCAACCGCCACGTGTACGGCCACTTCGCCGAGCACCTCGGCCGGTGCGTCTACGGCGGCTTCTACGTCGGCGAGGACTCGGACCTGCCCAACGAGGGCGGCATCCGCCTCGACGTCGTCGAGGCCCTGCGGGCCCTGAACATTCCGAACCTGCGCTGGCCCGGGGGATGCTTCGCCGACGAGTACCACTGGAGGGACGGCATCGGGCCGAAGGACGAGCGCGCGGTCATGATCAACACCCACTGGGGCGGCGTGGAGGAGAACAACCACTTCGGCACCCACGAGTTCATGGCGCTGTGCGAACTGCTCGGCGCCGAGCCGTACATCTCTGGCAACGTCGGCTCCGGCACCGTCAGGGAGATGAGCGAGTGGGTCGAGTACCTCACCCGCGAGGGCGACTCCCCGATGGTCCGCCTGCGCAAGGCCAACGGCCGCGAGGAGCCCTGGAAGGTCCGCTTCTGGGGCCTGGGCAACGAGACGTGGGGGTGCGGCGGCAACATGAGCGCCGAGCACTACGCGAACGAGGCCCGCCGCTACGCGACCTACTGCCGCGACTACGGCGACAACAAGCTCTACCGCATCGCCGCCGGCGCGGCCGACTTCAGCTACGAGTGGACCGAGACGCTCATGAAGCAGCTGAGCCACCTCGGCTGCCAGCGCGTCGAGCGCCCGCTCTACCAGGCGGTGTCGGTGCACTACTACACGATCGCCGGCACCTGGGCCGACAAAGGCTCGGCGACGGTGTTCGGCACCGACGACTACTACACCACGATGCTCAAGGCCGCCCGCACCGACGAGCTGCTCACCGGTCACGCGAACGTCATGGACTGCTACGACCCCCACAAGGAGATCGGGATCGTCCTCGACGAGTGGGGCACCTGGTGGGACGTCGAACCGGGCACCAACCCCGGCTTTCTGTACCAGCAGAACACGCTCCGGGACGCCCTGGTCGCGAGCCTGCACTTCGACATCTTCCACAGGCACGCCGACCGGCTCGTCATGGCGAACATCGCGCAGACGGTGAACGTGCTCCAGGCGATGATCCTCACCGACCCCGACTCGGGCGCGCTCGTGCTCACGCCCACCTACCACGTGTTCGAGATGAACAAGGGCCACCAGGACGCCGCGAGCCTGCGCGTCGACACGCCCGCCGGGCTCCCGAGCCGCGCCGTCGGCGACGCCGAGCTCGCGACCGTGTCGGTGTCGGCGAGCCGCAAGGACGGGCGACTGCTCGTCTCGCTGTCCAATCTGGATGCCGATGAGGCGGCCGACGTGGACATCGATCTGCGCGGCGGCTCGGTCGCCGACGTCACCGCGCGCCTGCTCACCGCCGGGGCGCTCCAGGACCACAACACGCCCGAGACGCCCGAGGCCGTCGCGCCGCGCGCCCACGAGGCCGAGGCCGCCGACGGCCGCCTGCGCGTGCACGTCCCCGCGCACTCCTTCGTCACCGTGGAGGGGCGCATCGCATGACCCGCGCCGGGCGGCGCGCAGTGCCGAGGCGGGCTCGCGTACCGCGGGCTGCGTCGGCACTGAGTACAGTGTCCGCGTGGTGAACGCGCACCCGGTTCAGCGAGCGAGGAGCGGCGCATGGTGACGATGAGCGACGTGGCGCGGCTCGCCGGGGTCTCCAAGATGACGGTCTCGAACGTCGTCAACGGCCGCGCGGGGGTCAGCGAGCCGGTGCGCCGCCGCGTCATGGAGGCCATCCGCGCCTCCGGCTACCGCGTGAACGTCTCGGCCCGGACGCTGAAGTCGGGTCGGACCGGCGTCATCGGCTTGGCCGTGCCGCGCGTCAACGACGCCTACTTCGGCGTCCTGGCCGAGCAGGTGATCGAGCGGGCGCGCCGGCGCGGCTTCCACGTCGCGATCGAGCAGACCGGCGCGGCCGCCGAGGGCGAGTACGAGGCCATCGCGCATTCGCACACGCTCCAGTTCGACGGCCTGATCCTCAGCGCGGTCGGCCTGGACCCGAAGGACCAGCGACTGCCCGGCGGGGACTTCCCGATCGTGCTGCTCGGCGAGCGCGACTTCGAGGGCGCCTTCGACCACGTCGCGATGCCGAACGAGGAGGGCACGAAGGCGGCCGTCGAGCACCTCATCGAGCGCGGGTGCCGCAGGATCGCGCTCGTGACCGGCGGCGACCTCAGCGGCGTCAACGTCGTGACCCGCCGCCGCGAGGGCTACCTCGAGGCGCTGCGCGAGCACGGCCTGGAGGCCGATCCGGCGCTGTACGAGCCGCTGGACCCGTGGAGCGCCGCGGGCGGGCGCGACGCGGCCCACCGCCTGGTCGACTCGGGACGCGAGTTCGACGGCGTGGTCGCGGTGACCGACACCGTCGCGTTCGGTCTGCTGCGCGGCTTCGCCGACCGGGGCGTGCGGGTGCCCGAGGACGTCCGCGTCATCGGCTTCGACGACATCCGCGACGCCGAGTTCACGGTCCCCTCGCTGTCCACAGTCGCCCCCGACCACCTGTGGATGGCCGCCAAGGCGGTCGAGCTGGCGACCGCCCGCATCGAGGACCCGACGCGGCCGACCGGCGTGCACACCGCGCCGTTCGCGCTGCGCGTGCGCGAGTCCACGGCCTGAGAGGCCCGTCACCGCATGCGGCCACCGTGAGGCCTCGCATCCCGGTACCGTCGCGTTACGGTAAACCCGCACACGCATAACAGGTCTGGAGGTCGGGCGCATGGGCATGTTCAGCCGGCTCGCGGACTGGTGGCGGCGCCCCCCGCCGAAGGCGACCGACGAGCGGCCCGAACGCGAAGTCTCCGTCCGCACCGCCAAGCGATCGCGGCCCCGCCGGCCCAGACTCGTACCCACGGAGGCAGAGGCCGCGGATCGCGACGCGGCCGGCGAGGAGCGCACCGGCCCTACGCTCGTCGACAACGCGGTCTACGCCGACGGCGAGCGGATCGAACCGGAATCGTTGGAGCAGACCTACGAGATGGTGCGCGAGCGGCGCGGCATGGGCTGGATCGGGCTCTACCGGCCCGACAAGGCGGCCGTCGAGTCGATCGCCGCCGAGTTCGGCATGCACGAGCTGGCCGTCGAGGACGCCTTGGAGGCCCACCAGCGGCCCAAGCTCGAACGCTACGGCGAGACGCTGTTCGTGGTGCTGCGCCCGGCCCGCTACGTCGACCCGATCGAGGTCGTCGACGTCGGCGAGCTGCACGTGTTCCTCGGCAACGACTTCGTCGTCACCATCCGCCACTCCGAGACCCCGGACCTGCGCGACGTGCGTCGCCGCCTCGAATCGGAGCCGGAGCTGCTCGGCCTCGGCCCCGAGGCGGTCCTGTACGCGATCTTGGACCAGATCGTCGACGACTACGCGCCGGTGCTCCGGGGCCTGGCCATCGACCTCGACGAGATCGAGACGCAGGTCTTCGACGGCGACTTCGAGGTCTCGCGGCGCATCTACCAGCTCGGCCGCGAGGTCATCGAGTTCCGGCGCGCCGTCGAGCCGCTGCTGGACCTGATCGCGTCTTTGCGGTCGGGCTTCGAGAAGTACAAGGTGGACCTGGAGCTCCAGCGGCTGCTGCGCGACGTCGAGGACCACACGGTGCGCGTCTCCGAGAAGCTGGACTCCTTCCGGGAGCTGCTCAGCACCATGCTGACGGTGAACGCCGCCGTCGTCGGCCAACGCCAGAACCAAGAGATGCAGCGGCTCAGCGAGGCGAGCCTGTCGCAGAACGAGGAGGTCAAGAAGATCTCGGCGTGGGCGGCGATCCTGTTCGCGCCGACGCTGGTGGGCACGGTCTACGGCATGAACTTCGACCACATGCCCGAGACGCATTGGGCGTGGGGCTATCCGTTCTCGCTGGTGCTCATGGCGTCGGTGTCGGTCTCGCTGTATCTGGTGATGAAGTGGCGGCGCTGGCTGTAGGAGCGTGGGGGCGTAGCGGCGGCAAGAGTGCGTGGGTGTTGCGCCCGGGGAGACCGGCAATGGAACTTATGGGGGCGGCGGGAACGGTGTTGGTTGTGGTTGCGCTGCACTAAAGGCGTCAGCGACGGAGAGGTGGGTCGTCTGATGCGGTTGGGTTTGCGGGCTGTCGGGAGGGCGTGTGGCGCTGGCCGGAGTGGCGGATTTTGTCCGGGTTGTCTTGCAGGGCAAGGATTCTCGTCGTCCTGGGTGGCGGAAACGTGAGTGTTTTCCCACCCTAATGGGTGATGACAGGGCGTCTGTGACCTGGGAGAATAGAGGTATAGCACGAACCGACGGAAACAGCAGGTTCGTACGAGACCTCAAGGATCGAGGGAGGTGTCAGATGGCCAAGACGAGCATGAAGCCCAGCAGGACCGAGCGGACCGAGCGCGCCAAGGTCATCCACACCACGCTCGATGACGCAGCCGCCACCATCAATGCCCTCCACGCTCGGGTCCTGTCCGAGGTGATCGAGGCGAAAGCGTGGAATATCCACCGCGACTGCGATGGCTTCTCGGCCTTGCGGGAGTGGCTGGTGTCGACCTTCGACTTCCACCTGCGCGTCGCGGCCGACCTGGCCGCGATCGCCCGCACCGCAGGTAAGTTCCAGGTGTTGGCCGAGACGGCGACGTCGGCTCGGGCGCGGATCGACCGGGTCGCGGCAGCCGTGCGCCGCCTGGACGCCACCAAGGCCCTCCGCGTGTACGCCCGCACCCCCTACCAGGAGCCGGTCCCCTCCCCGTTCGACGCGGACACCCGCTGCCCCACCCCTGAGCATTTGATCGCGCAGTACTGCATCCACGCCACCGTCAAAGACGTGCACGCCCAACTCGACGAACTCCAAGCCGCCCTCGACTCCGGTGAGGAGCTGTTGGACGGGCTCGGGCAGCAGTCCCTCCAACGCCTGGATCTAGTCGAGACTGAGAATGGCATGTTCGTCCTCACCGGGCTCCTGTCGGCCGACACCGGGAAGCTGTTCGCCAAGCTCCTGACCACCGCCGTGCCCCCGCCCCGGCAGGACGAAGTCGACCAGGACGGGACGCTGCCGCCTGCGGCGAACCGCCGCGCTGAGGCGTTCCACCAGATGGTCGCGGCCCATGGCGCCGACCCGAACGCGGCCAAGCGGCACGGGCACACCGCCATCCTGCACCTGTCGGTCGACATCGAAACGTTGGCCGGGGAGGACACCGGACGCGTCGCCACCTTGGAAGGCGACCCCATCTCCCTCGGGAAGGCCCGCCTGCTCGCCTGCGAGGGCCTCGTGATCCCCAACGTGTTCAACTACCGCACCGGTGAAGCGATCGAGCTCGGCCGCGCCCTGCGCCTGCCCAACAGCGCCCTGCGGCGGAAGCTGGAACTCGAGCAGCCCGGCGGGTGCGCCTGGACCGGTTGTCTCGCACCGGTGCAGTGGACCGAAGCCCACCACATCCGCCACTGGGCGAATGGTGGGCCGACAGTAGCCGAGAACCTGATCCTGCTGTGCCGGTTCCACCACGGCCGCACCCACACCCCCGGCTGGACCATCACCAAAACCGGACCCGGCAAAGCCCTGATCGTCCACCACGACGGACACGAGGACACCGACCCCGACCTCACATGCGGCTGCGCCGACTGGCGCACCGACACCGACCTGGATCTGGGCTTCGCCGACGACATCGCGAACGCCTTCCCCACCGGCCTGTATCCCGAGGAATGGTCGGAGGCACTGAAACCTGACCTCGAAGCGGCTGCCGAGCGGGCCGAGACCGCGCAGGTCATGGCCGCCGCGAAAGCCGCCCGCACGAAACTGCGAGCACGGTTCACGACATCGGCACCCCAACCCGCGACCGCACCCGAACCGGCTTCAGCACCGGCACCCGAACCGGAACCGGGACAGGGATACGAGACTTCGACACCACTCACTGAACCGAGGTGGACTCACGACCTCGTCAGCGCCGCACCGGCACCCGACTACGGACCGCCGCCGTTCTTAACCCGCCCGCTGCGGGAGGCCGTGGCGGGGAAGACACCTCATAGGTCGCCAGCTCGAAACCGGAAACGGCTTCGAGCACATCCCCATGCCCGGAGCCCGAACCGGCACACCAACCGCCCAGGCGGCCGCCACGAGCCGCCGCCGAACCGGTCCCAAGACCACCCCTGCACGGCCCCACCGGCCACCTCCGCGTCGAACGACCACCTCGCCCCGACTGCCACCGCTTTTGTCGCCGCCTTGGCGCAGAACAACCATGCACAGCACTGTTCCCGCCCAACGCACCGGCGACCATTTCCGGGCTCCCCCGGGCTTGCCCTGCCCCCACGGCTCCCACCCCGGACCCCAACACCGGCCACCCCGCCACCTCGTCATCGCCGCCGCCTTTGGCGCAGAACGACCATGCACGACACTGAGCCCGCCAACGCCCCCACGGCCATTGCCGGGCTCAGCGGGCGATCGCTGCGTCGTTCCGGCTCAGCCGCGCGTCATGCGGCGGACCGCGAGCTCGGCGAGGAGCGCCGCTCCGTCGGCGAGGACGCTGTCGTCGAAGGCGGCCCGCGGCGAGTGGTTGGCCGCCGCGCGCTCGGGGTCGCCGGTCGCGCAGGCGCCGAGGAACAGATAGCTGCCGGGCACCGCGGCCAGCACGCGCGAGTAGTCCTCCGAACCCATGACCGGCTCGGGCATCTCGACGTAGCGCTCGGCGCCGAACACGTCGGCGACGGTCTCGGCGACGAAGCGGGCCTCGACCGAGTCGTTGACGGTGGCCGGGTACTCGCTGTCGTAGCGGACCTCGGCCTTGAGCCCGTGCGCGGTGGCGATGTCGTGGCACAGCTTCACGGCATGTTCGGCCATCTGCTCAGCGGCCTCGACGGAGAAGGTGCGGACGGTGGCCTCGATGACCGCTTCGTCGGGGATGATGTTGCGCCTGGTCCCGGCGTGGAGGCTGCCGACGGTGACGACGACCGGCTCGAAGGCGCTGAAGCGGCGGGTGACGAGCGTCTGGAGCGCGGTGACGATCTCGGCGGCGGCCGGGACGGGGTCGAGTGCCTTGTGCGGGCGCGAGCCGTGGCCGCCGGCGCCGACGACGCGCACGAACAGCCCGTCGGAGGCGGCCATCATCGGGCCCGGCCTGGTGGTGAAGACGCCGCGAGGGACCATGTCGGAGGCGACGTGGAGCCCGTAGGCGGCGTCGGCGGGCCGCCCGGCGGCCTCCAGGACGCCTTCGGCGATCATGTGGGCCGCGCCGTCGAAGCCCTCCTCACCGGGCTGGAACATGAAGACGATGTCGCCGGCGAGATCGTCCTTGTGGGCGCTGAGCAGGCGGGCGGCGCCGACGAGTCCGGCAGTGTGCAGGTCGTGGCCGCAGGCGTGCATGACGCCGTCGTGGCCGGAGATGTAGTCGGCGTCGGATTCCTCGGCGACGGGAAGAGCGTCCATGTCGCCGCGCAGCAGGACGACCGGGCCGCTCTTGCCGCCGCGCAGGACGGCCGTGACGGAGCTCGTGCTGCGGCCGGTGGTGATCTCCAGCGGCAGTCCTTCGAGGGCGGCCAGGACCGCGGCCTGGGTCTTGGGCAGCTCGAGCCCGATCTCGGGGATGCGGTGCAGCTCGCGGCGCAGCGCGATCAGCTCGGATTCGATGGCAGCGGCCTCTTCACGCAGGTTCATGCGCTCTCCTGGGCGTCGTCGATCTGGCGGGGGTGCGGGTTCGGGCCGCACGCCGTAATACTGCCACGGGCACGGGCCGGCGGAATCTAGCCGACGGGCTCGGCGACCTTCGGCTTACGGGCTGCCGGCGAGCACACGAGCGCGACCGCGACCAGTGCGAGCACGGCGTAGAACGCGCCGCGCAGGCCGACCTCCTCGCCGAGCAGGCCGATGAGCGGCGGGCCGATGAGGAATGCGACGTAGCCGATGGTGGCGACCGCCGCGACGTTCGCGGTGGCGTTCTCGGGGTCGTCGGCGGCGGCGGACATGCCGACCGGGAAGCCCAGCGAGGCGCCCAGGCCCCACAGGACGACGCCGGCGATGGCGAACGGCGCGGTCGGGCCGATGATCACCAGCAGCAGGCCCGCGAAGGCGAGCAGCGCCGAACCGGTCAAGACCGGGACGCGGCCGTACCGGTCGAGGACGGCGCCGCCGCAGACGCGCCCGACGGTCATCGCGGTGACGAACACGGCGAAGACGGCCGCGCCGCCGGGGTTGCTCAGGCCGTAGCCGTCGACCATGGCCAGGCCGAGCCAGTCGTTCGCGGTGCCTTCGGTGAAGGCCATGCCCAGGACGATGAGCCCGATGAGCAGGATCCGCGGGTCGGTCCACGAGTTCAGACGGGAGCGCCATCCGGCGGCCTCGCTCTCGCTCGTGCGGGGCTCCTCGGCCGGTTGCAGGAATCGGACGATGTACAGGTCGACGAGGACCACCGCGGCACCGATGGCCCCGAGGTGGACGCCGACGGGGATGCCGAGCAACTCGGTGAGCGCGCCGCAACCGGCGCCGAGCATGGTGCCGAGGCTGAACGCGGCGTGGAACAGCGGCATGAGGGTCCTGCCGATCCGGCGCTCGTTGGCCGCGCCGGAGAGGTTCATGGCCACGTCGAGGATCGCGTTGCCCGCGCCGAGGACCGCCATGGCGGCCATGAGGACCCAGTAGTCGGGGGCGAGCCAGGCGATGAGCCCGGCCGCGCCGAGCCCGATCGCGGAGAAGGCGAGGAACCATCGGATCGCGCTGGTGGCGCCGAGGTGGGAGATGACGTGGCTGGAGGCGAGCATGCCGAGCATCGCGCCCACGGCGATGCCGAGGATGAGCAGGCCCATCTCGCGGGTGGAGGCGCCGAGGATGTCGCGGATGTTGGGGACGCGGGCGGCCCAGTTGGCGAACACGAAGCCCGACAGCGCGAAGACGACGAGCACGGCGTTGCGCCAGCGGGCGAGGACGGGGTCGACGCGGGCGGGCTCGGCCACGGCGGAGTGGGTCACGGCAATCCAATCGAACGGCGGGGTCGGGCCTCTGCTGCCGGTTTCGAGCCCCGACCAGCATGCATCCGCGGCAAGCGGTCTGCCAACTGGTTTCTCGGATGCGAGCCGCGCTCGTCACTGTGATCATTGTCGGATGCGCCCGCTGGGGCACGGCTACACCGACCGCCGCCGCGGGGAGCCGAGCGGCGCCGAGGCGCACCGGTGGGCGGAGCGCACGGCGGTCTGGCGGGCGTGCTCGCCTATGCGGCTCCGTCGCTCTCGGCCCAGACGACCGCCTCATCGCGCGAATCGAAGCGGTGCCAGCCGACGGGCTCGGCGCCGTCGAGGACGCGGTCGAGCGCGCCGCCGACCACGGCGACGCGGTGGCCGCGGGCGGCCAGCCGCTCCAGCGCGGTGGCGACCAGGCGCACGGCCACCGGCTCGGTCCGCACCACCGCCGAGAGGTCGAACACGAGCCGGGCCCGCGCGGGTCCGACCGCCTCGTCCATGGAGTTGAGGAGGCGCTCGGCGACACCGAAGTCCAGCACGCCCTGGGCGGCGACGATGCCGATCCGTCCGGAGTGGTCTTCGATCGAGGGACCGGCGGTCTCGGCGTGGCGCATGAGGTGCAGGCCGAAGCGGTCGGCGAGGGTCCGCAGCGCCGCCACCCCGCGCACGGAGTTGCCCGCGGGGTCGATCCGGGGGCTGTAGGCGGCGACGCCGAACCGCGCCGGACTGGCCGCCATGACGATGCCCGAGACGCCGCTCTTGGCGGGCAGGCCGACGCGGACCAGCCATTCGCCCGAGGAGTTGTACATGCCGCACGTGGCCATGACCGACAGGACCTGCGTCGCCACCTCGGCGGGGACGACCGGCGTCCCCGTGGCGGGATTGACGCCGTCGTTGGCGAGCGTGGCGGCCATGAGCGCGACGTCGGCGGCGGTGGCGCGCACCGAGCACTGCCGGAAGTAGGTGTCGACGGCGGCGTGGACCTCGCCGGGCAGCGACCCGGCCGAGCGCATGAGATAGGCCAGCGCGCGGTTGCGGTCGCCGGTGAGCGACTCGGAGGCGTAGACCGATTCGTCGACGTCGAGCGATCGCCCGGCGAAGCGGGAGAGGCCCACGAGGATGCGCTCGAAGCGATCTGCGAGATCGCTCCCGCTCATCAGGGCGGTCGTGACGATCGCCCCGGCGTTGATCATGGGGTTGGCGGGGCGGCCGGTGTCGGGTTCGAGCCGGATGCTGTTGAACGCCTCGCCGCTCGGTTCCGTGCCCACCCAGCGCGACACCTCGTCCAGGCCGTGCTCGGCGAGCACGAGGGCATACACGAACGGCTTGGAGACCGACTGGAGCGTGAAGCCGGCGTCGACGTCCCCGGCGGCGTACCGGCGCCCGTCGACGCTCGCCAGCGCGATGCCGAACCGCTCGGGTTCGGCGAGCGCGAGCTGCGGGATGTAGTCGGCGACCGCTCCGCCGTCGCGCGGTTCGAACGTCGCGCGCACCGATTCGAGGGCGTTCGTGATCACTTCGGTGCCGACGTCCACATAGCACCCCTCTCGGTCGGCGCGGAACTCATTGAGAGCAAGTCTAGGCAGTCGACCGCATATGTGTACAGGGCTCGCGAAACGGCGGGAACGGCCGCAGGGCCGTTCCCGCCGCGTCAGGCGGTGCGCGTCAGCGGCCGATGCGGCCGTAGCCCTTCCTGGTCACGCTGACGACCGAGGGGCGCGGCATGGTGCCGGCCCCGTCGGGCCACTGCGAGGCCGGGACCTCGGCGCTGGCGCCGTCGACCTCGCCCGGGTGCTGCACGGCGACCAGGACCCGCCGGTCCTCGATGATGGGGCCGCAGGTCTCCGCGCCGGTCGGGACGGTGAGGAACTGCTTGACCTGCCCGCGCTTCGAGCCGTCCAGGGCGACGCCGAACAGGCCGTCGTGCGTGCCGAGCGCGTTGCCGTCGGTGGAGATCCACAGGTTGCCGTGCGGGTCGAACGCGACGTTGTCGGGGCAGGAGATCGGGCTGACCTGGTCCTTGGGGAAGCCGCCGTAGTAGGTGGCGGGGTCCTCGGGGTCGCCGCACACCAGCAGCAGGTTCCAGGAGAACTTCTTGGAGGTCGGGTCGTTCCGGTGCTCGACGATCTCGACGACCTGGCCGTGCCGGTTGCTGCTGCGCGGGTTGGCCTCGTCCGCGGCGGGCCGGCCCTCGGTGCCGCGCTGGGAGTTGTTGGTCAAGGCGAGGTAGACCTTGCCGGTGACCGGGTTCGGCTCGACGTCCTCGGGGCGGTCCATCTTGGTCGCGCCGACCTTGTCGGCCGCCAGCCGGGTGTAGACGTAGACCTCGTCGGCGCTCATGCCGTCCACGAAGGACTCGTTGCCGCCGGCCAGGGGGATCCACTCGCCCGAGCCGTCGAAGGCGCCGTCGGAGGGCAGCGCCCCCGAGCCGTCGATCTGCTCGGCCGGGCTGTCGCCGGCGAACTTGGCGACGTAGAGCGTGCCCTCGTCGAGCAGCTTGCTGTTGTGCTGCTTCGCGTGCCGGCTCTTGCCGTGCTTCATCTTGTGCTTGGAGACGAACTTGTAGAAGTAGTCGAAGCGCTCGTCGTCGCCCATGTAGACGACGACGCGGCCGTCACGGGTCAGGCGCGGGCCGGCGCCCTCGTGCTTGAAGCGGCCCAGCGCGGTGCGCTTCTTCGGCGTCGAGTCGGGGTCGTAGGGGTCGATCTCGACGATCCAGCCGTGCCGGTTGACCTCGTTGGGTTCGGCCGCGATGTCGAAGCGGGAGTCGAACTGCTCCCACTTGCGGCCGCTCGCGCCGCCGGAAAGGCCGTAACGGCTCAGCTTGGCCTTGGCGTCGGGGTCGGTCACCGTATCGGCGCCCGCGAAGTACTGGTTGAAGTTCTCCTCGCCGGAGAGGATCGTGCCCCAGGGAGTGGTGCCGCCGGCGCAGTTGTTGAGGGTGCCCAGGACGGTCGTGCCGCTCGGGTCGGCGCTGGTCTTGAGCAGCTCGCTCCCGGCGGCCGGTCCGGTGAGCTCGAACTCGCTGGTGACGGTGAGGCGCCGGTTGAGGCGGTGGCCGACGACGGGCTCGAGCGCGCCGGAGCGGCGGTCCTCGTCGAGGACGACGACGGAGAGGCCGTGTGCGGCCCAGGCGATCTCGATCTGCTCCTGGGTCGGGTTGTCCCCGTCGTAGCCGAAGAACATGAGCTCTTCGTCGGTGTATTCGTGGTTGGCCACCAGGACGCGCCGGCGCCACTCCCCCGGCAGGCCCAGCAGCGCCAGGTAGTCGCAGTTGTAGCCGAACTGCCCGGCCTGCGCCTCGGGCGTCTGGTCCTCGGGGTCGAAGTCGGGGGCGCCCTCCAGGATCGGGTCGCCCCAGCGGATCACGACCTGCTGCTCGTAGCCCGAGGGGATGGTGACGGCGTCGTCGGTGTTGGGCGCCACCGGCTCGAAGTCGAGGCCGCGCGGGCCCTTCCAGCCGTGGGCGTGGGCGGGGGCGGTCCGGGAGGAGGCGGCGGCGGGGGCCGCCAGCGCCCCCGCGGCGCCGGCGGACACCGAGGCCACGACGCCGGCGCGGAAGAGCGAGCGGCGCGAGACGGCGCTGGCGATGAGATCGGTGAGGTAGGGGTTGTCCGACGTGTTCGGCACGGGGTGACTGCACGCGTTGCCGCACCGGTATTCGCAGGTCATGGCGGAGCGACCGCCTTCGTGCGCGGTGAGCAGCGGCAGTTTCAGCCGGTTGGCGGATGAGCGGGGACGCATGGCAGCTCCAAAACGAGTCCAACAGAAGCAGGGTCGCCGACCCGTGGGGCAGGGGTGGTCGAATCGGCGCCTCTCGCCTCCGGAACCTATGCCGGGAATTCGACCGGTTCCACCAACGAAAAGTGAACAGGCGGCGAATGGACGCCGGCGGTCCCGGCAGTGGTCTTCCCGTTCGCCGCCCGAGCCGTCAGCGCCTGCGCGGCTCGGCCCGTTCGTACTGCGGCGCGACCGTGTAGGACTCGCCGAGCTCGCGGGCGGCCTGGCGCGGCCAGTACGGGTTGCGCAGCAGTTCCCGGCCGATGGCGACGGCGTCGGCCTCGCCGTCCGCGAGGATCTTCTCGGCCTGCTCGGGCTCGGTGATCAGGCCGGCCGCGGCGGTGGGCAGGCCCGTCTCCCGGCGCACGCGCGCGGCGAACGGGACCTGGTAGTTCGGCCCTGACGGAATGGAGGCGTCCGGCAGGTTCCCGCCGCTGGAGACGTCCAGCAGGTCCACGCCGCGGTCCCTCAGGACGGCGGCGAGGCGGACGGTGTCGTCGGCGGTCCAGCCGTCGGGCTCGATCCAGTCGGTGGCCGAGACGCGGAAGAACACCGGCGTCTGTTCGCCGACGACCTCGCGGACGGCGTCGACGACCTCCAGGGGCAGTCGGGTGCGGTTCTCGAAGGACCCGCCGTATTCGTCCTCGCGCCGGTTCGAGACGGGTGAGAGGAACTCGTGGAGGAGGTAGCCGTGCGCGGAGTGCACCTCGACGACCTCGTAGCCGGCGGCGAGGGCGCGGCGGGCGGCCTCCGCGAACGCCTCCACCACGCCGTGGACCTCCGCGGTGCTCAGCGCGTGCGGCACGGGCATCACGCCGTCGAAGGAGACTGCGCTCGGGGCGACGGCCTCCCAGCCGCCCTCGTCCTGGGCGAGCGGCCTGCCGCCGAGGAACTCGATGTCGGTGCTGCCCTTGCGGCCGGCGTGGGCGAGCTGGAGGCCGGGCACGACACCGTGGCGGCGCATGAACGAGGTCAGGCGGCGGTGGCCCTCGACCTGGGTGTCGTTCCAGATGCCGAGGTCGGCCGCGCTGATGCGGCCTTCGGGGACGACGGCGGTGGCCTCCACGAGGATGAGGCCGGGGCCGCCCAGGGCGCGCGAGGCGTAGTGCTGGAGGTGCCAGTCGTTCGGCGCGCTGGTCTGCGGCCCGGAGACGTCGGCGCTGTACTGGCACATGGGGGCCATCCAGATCCGGTTCGGGATGGTCGTCCCGCGCATGGTGAGGGGCGCGAACAGGTGGCTGATCATCGGTGGTTCCGTTCTCTCATTCGTCGAAGCTCGCGGAGCGGATCGTCGGCGGCGGGGGCGCGGCCGCCGAGCACGGGCTCGGTGCCCGTGCATTCTCCCTCATCACGGTGCCTTGCCGCCAACACGTCAGCGCGGGAGCGATCCATGTCCCCCGCCGCGACGGCGTCCGGTTCCGTCCCGCCGGCGACATCGCCCCCGGCTCATGCCGCCGCACCGCCCGTGGTCGGACTCGGCGGCATCTGGCCGTTCGAGCGGGCCCGGGCGGCGATGGCGGCCCTGTCGGAGACGTCGAGCTCGCGCTGCACGTTTCACCGGATGGGGCTGCACCGTTCCGGCGCTGATCAACGGCTCGGCGCCGATCTCGGCATTGGTCAGGCCTCGCGCCACGAGCCTCGCCGCTTCGAGTTCCCTTCCGCCCAGCGCCGCTTCAAGGCCGCCATCGCCTACCACCGCCGCGAGGCGTGTGCCGCGTGCGGCAGGGGCCGGGACGAGCGAACGACCCGGTCGGCGCGGGATCTTCCGGGTTCTAACGTATCGAAACCGGTGTTATCGTTAGAGGATGCCCGCGTTGATCCATCCCGATGAGCCGGTCGCGGTCCGCCTGATGAACACGATCTGGGCGGACCGGTCCGGCCTGCACGACGACCTGGCGTCGACCGGCGGGCTCCGCGAGTGGCTCTCGGCCACCGGCGACGCGGTGGAGGGCCCGATCGGGCGGACGGATCTCGAGCGCTTCCGCCGGCTGCGGGACGCGCTGCGGCGACTGGCCGCCTTCCAGACCGACGACACCCGGGTGGCCGCGGCTTCGCCGACACCCGAGGTCACGCAGGCCGTCGCCGATGTGAACGAGGCCGTCGCCCAGGCGCCGACGTGGCCGCTGCTCGCCCTCCGCGACGGCGAGCTCCGGCGCCGATCAGGCGGCAAGGCCGAGCTGCCCGCGCGCCGCCTCTCGGCCCTTGCCGCGCAAGCTGTCGAGCTGTTCACCGGTGGCGAGGGCAGCAAGCTGCGCGCCTGCTACGCGCCCGGCTGCGTACTGTACTTCGTCAAGGACCACCCGCGCCGCGAGTGGTGCTCGGGAGGCTGCGGGAACCGCGCCCGCGCGGCACGGCACTACGCGCGCCACCGCGAAGCGCAGCAGCGCTAGCGCCCGCGCTCGGCGTGCCCGCGCGGCCTCCTCGCCGAGAGCCGAGGCGCGAGCCGTCGCTCGCACGCCTTACCTTCCCGGGGTTCGCTCCGGTTCGCCCCGCCGACGCCGTGGCACGCCTTGTCCGCTGTAGGCCGAGTCACACAATTTCTAATGGATGTAATTGTTACATCCATTAGATCGTCGTGCTAGCTTGACACTAACGGAATAACCGTTAGAACGATCGAGGTCGGCGTCCGCCGCCTCGGCACGACGACATCGGAGGACCCCCATGGGCACAGCACCGCTCCAGACCGGCCACATCGGATTGAACGTGACCGATCTGTCCCGATCGATCGCCTTCTACCGACGGGTCTTCGAACTCGATCTGCTCGCCGAGCAGGCGGACGGCGACAAGCGGTACGCGTTCCTGGGCTATGACGGGGCCCTCGTGGTCACCCTGTGGCAGCAGAGCACGGGTGCCTTCCTCTCGGACCGCCCCGGACTGCACCACCTGGCATTCCAGGCGCCCGACATCGAGGCCGTGCGCAAGGCCGAGGACACCCTCAAGGAGCTCGGCGCCGATCTGTTCCACGACGGGATCGTCCCCCACGGCGAGGGCGCCTCCTCCGGCGGCGTGTTCTTCGCCGACCCGGACGGCACCCGCCTGGAGATCTACGCGCCCGCCGGCGCCGAGACCGCGCCGGCCCCGAGCGCTGGCGCCCCCACCTGCGGCTTCTTCTAGGACGGGCCCAGGGCCGATCGATCGCCGGTCACGAGCCGCCGTGCGGCCCGTGACCGCCGGAAAGGAGCTTCCCCATGTACCACCCAGGCGAACGCGAGGTGCAGTCGCGGGCGGGAGTGCACGCCGAACGCTGGGGTTCGTCCGGCGTCGACGCGGCCATCCCGCCGATTGCCGCCGCCTTCCTCGAACAGCAGCGGATCATCGTGATCGGCGCCGCCGACGACGCCGGCGCGATGTGGGCGACCGCCCTGACCGGGCCGGCCGGTTTCGTAGCGCCCGCCGACGAGCGCACCGTCGTCACCGATCGAGTGCCGGCGGGAGACGACCCGCTGGCCGGCCTGTTCGACTCCGACCGCGACATCGGGATGCTGGCCATCGAGCCCTCCACCCGGCGGCGGATGCGGATCAACGGCACCGCCCGCCGCTCGGGCGAGCGCCTGGAGATCCGCACCGAACAGGTCTATTCGAACTGTCCGAAGTACCTCCAGACCAGGACCGTCCACGACGACCACCCGGCGCCCGGACCCGCCACCGGCCGCGAAAGCGACACACTCACCGACGAGCAGCGGCGCTGGATCGCCGCCGCCGACACCTTCTTCATCGCCACCCGCGCGCCCGGCCTGGGCGCCGACGCCTCCCACCGCGGCGGCAACCGCGGGTTCGTGACCGTCTCGGGCGACCGGCGGCTGACCTGGCCCGACTACGTCGGCAACGCCATGTACATGACGCTGGGCAACCTGGCGCTCGACCAGCGGTGCGGCCTGCTGTTCATCGACTGGGAGCGCGGGAGCGCCCTGCACCTGACCGGCCGGGCCCGCGTCGACTGGGACGAGCGCCGCGCCGCATCGGTGCCCGGGGCGCAGCGGCTGATCGACTTCGACCTCGACCGGGCCGTCCAGATCGACGGCGCGATCCCGCTGCGCTGGTCGTTCGAGCGGTACTCGAGATTCAACCCTTCATGAGAGGAACCACCATGCACCTCTTCGTCGACATGTCCCGCTGCGAGACCCATGCGCAGTGCGTCTTCGCCGCGCCCGAGGTCTTCGCCCTGGACGACGACGATGCGCTCGTCTACGAGCCCGAACCCTCCCAGGAGCGGCGGGCCGAGATCGAGCAGGCCGCGCGCGCCTGCCCGGTCCAGGCGATCTTCCTCGACGGCGACCGGCCGTGAAGCGCATCGCCATCGTCGGCGCGGGCCTGGCCGGGCTTTCGGCCGGCCGAGAGCTGCGCCGGCTCGGCTTCGAGGGCGAACTCACCGTGGTCGGCGACGAGCCGCACGGGCCCTATCGGCGGCCCCCGCTGTCGAAGGCGTTCCTGGCCGGCCGGGGCGAGGTCGACCTGCGCGGGCGCGACGAGCTCGATGCGACCTGGCTGCTGGGCCAGGCGGCCACCGGCCTCGATCTCGCTTCCCGGCGAGTGCTGCGAGGCCCGTCCCGAGCGGTCGACTTCGACGGCCTGGTGATCGCGACCGGCATGCGCGCCAGAACGCTGCCGGGCGCGTTCACCTTGCGCGGCATCGACGACGCCCGGCGGCTCCGGACCGCGCTCGCCGCCGGCCCCGCCGTCGTCGTGGCGGGCGCCGGGTTCATCGGCTGCGAGATCGCCTCGACCGTCCGGTCGATGGGTCTGCCGGTCACCCTGGTCGCGCCCGATCCGGTGCCGCTGCACCGGCCCCTCGGCGCGGCGGTCGGCGCGATCGCCGCGGAGCTTCTGCGGGCCCGCGGCGTCGACCTGCGGCTCGGCCGCCGCGTCACCGGCGTCCGCGGGACCGACCGCGTCGAACGCGTCCACCTCGACGACGGCGCGACGATCCCGGCCGATCTGGTGGTCGCCGCGGCCGGCGCCGTGCCGCAGACCGAGTGGCTCCGCGGCTCGGGCCTGCGCGCCCGCGACGGCGTCGCCGTCGGCGGCGACGGACTCGCCGCGCCGGGCGTGGCCGCCGCCGGCGATGTCGCCGCTCGGCCCCATCCGCTGTTCCCCGGGCGGCGGCTCCGAATCGAGCACTACGCCAACGCCGCAGAGCAGGGCGCGCGAGCGGCCCGAGCGCTGCTCGATCCGGGCCAGGTGCCCGCGCTGGTCCCGTCGTTCTGGTCCGACCTCGACGGCGTCCGGCTGCAATCCATCGGCTTCACCGGCGCCGAATACGAGGTGCGCCTGGTCGAGCGCGAACCGGACCACCGATTCGTGGCCGAGTACCGCCACGCCGGCCGCCTGGTCGGCGCGGCGGTCGCCGGCTTCGCCGGAGCCCTGCCCCGATACCGACGACTGATCATCCAGGAGGTCTCATGACACGCCCACCGCTCCCGCCGTTCACCGCCGAAACCGCCCGCCGCAAGGTCCAGGCCGCCGAGGACGCCTGGAATACCCGCGACCCGCATCGCGTGGCGCAGGCGTACACGCCCGATTCGCTGTGGCGCAACCGCGACGTCTTCGTCAACGGCCGCGACGAGATCGTCGGCTTCCTGACCCGCAAGTGGGAACGGGAACTCGACTACGCGCTGCGCAAGGAGCTCTGGGCCTTCACCGACGACCGGATCGCCGTGCGGTTCCAATACGAGTGGCACGACGCGAACGGGCAGTGGTGGCGCAGCTACGGCAACGAGCAGTGGGAATTCGACGCCGAAGGACTGATGCGGCGCCGCGAGGCCAGCATCAACGACGTCCGGATCGGGCACGGCGAGCGGCGGGTCTTCGGGCCGCGCCCCGAATCCGAGCACGGCCGGTCCATCCCGCTGGCCTGATTCCGAAGGCGGCAGCCCGGCGGGCCGCGCGCCCGCCGGGCGAGGTCGTGCTGCTCCACCTCCCGGACCGCGGTGCCAGGCCGATCACACGGGACGACCGGTCGCTCGCCCGCCGGCGGCGTTCCGTTCGATGATGTGGAAACGCACGGGAGCGGACTCGAACCGCGATCGCGGCAAGGCCCGCTCCCGCCGCCCGTGTCCGCAATCCCGTTCCAGGACGGCGACCGCCGAGCCGGTCCCGCTGGGGCGACCCCAGTTGGAGGTATTGAATGAGCGTCGCACTCGTGTCCGGGGCTTCCCGCGGTCTCGGGGCCGTCATCGCCCGACGGCTCGCCGCCGACGGCTTCGCCGTCGCGGTCAACTACGCCTCGAGTCGATCGGTCGCCGAACAAGTCGTCGCCGACATCCGCGAAGCCGGCGGCACCGCCGAGGCCTTCGGCGCCGACGTCACCGACGAAGCGGGCGTGCGCGACCTCGTCGAGCGCGTCCGCACCGCGCTGGGACCGGTCGGCGTCCTGGTGGCCAACGCGACCGGCCCGCAGCCGGAAATGCCGCTCGACCACGTCACCTGGCGCGACCACCTCGACCAACTGGAGTTCTTCGTCAAGAGCCCCACCCTGCTGCTCCAGGCCGTACTGCCCGACATGCGCGCGGCCGGGAAGGGCCGGGTGATCCAGATCGGCTCCGACGTCTTCGAACGCGCGCTGCCGGGCATGTCGGCCTACACGGCGGCGAAGGGCGCGCAGTGGGGCCTCACCCGCACCTGGGCGCGCGAACTCGGCGGCGACGGCATCACCGTCAACCTCGTGGCGCCGGGCTGGGTGCCCGTCGAACGACACGGCGACCTCACGGACGCCGACCTCGCGGGCTACGTCGCCGAGGTCCCGATGGGCCGCATCGGCAAGCCCGCCGACGTGGCCTCCGCGGTCGCCTACCTCGCCTCCGACGCCGCGGGCTTCATCACAGGACAGCGCCTGACCGTCAACGGCGGCCACAACATGGACTGACCGCTCGCAGCCGGACGGACAGGCGCCGGAGCGCACCAGGCGGCAACGGTAGGGTGCTGGGCATGCGTTTGGTTGTCGCTCGTTGCTCGGTTGACTACACGGGCTAAGCGACTATCTGCCATGGAAAGTGGAAGGCCGACGAGCACTGTATCGATTACTCTGCCGAGTTCCGCAACTCCGGAGGTTGCTCGAGGTTCTGCTGCCGCTTCTTCTGTTCCGACTTGAGGCGGTGGACCTCCTCGACGAATTCCTCAAGCCGTTCAGCTTCTGTTGCGAACCGCTTGTATCTGCCCACGCCCACTTCTACAGCCTCCCATTCCTGCTCGATTGCATCGGCAGTCTGTTGAAGGTAGAAGCTGCGTTCCTTGTACTTGAAATATCCCATGAAGCCGCTGGAGATGCCGACCAAGAACGTCATGCCGAGCAGGGCCCATCGGACGATCGAGAACTGAGCAGCTATACCAGCTGTACCCGTGGCAGCCAACGATCCAATGATCACGACCCCTTGGAGCGTATTGTTGATGCTCCTGTATCGCTTGCTCTCCGTTCGGAGTTCATCGATATCCGAGTAGGCGTCCTCCTTGTAGGCTGTCCTCCGGATCGAGATGTCAATGCTGGCATCAGCGAGCTGCTGCTTCCGCTCTTCGCGGATCTGCGAAACCTGTAGTTCCAGGTCGCCTTCGCTGGTCCTGCTTCGGTTGCCGAACAACGCGTCGAAGAATACCTGCCAGCCGTCTCGATCATCCTTCCCGCTGGGATACACCACCGGGCCACCGGGGGATCGCTTCAACCTGAACGAGGCGATTGAGAACCCGAGCACCACCGGGATGATAGGGATGGTTACCGCGATCTTGACCGTCTCGCTGATAACGGGGATCCACCACATCGTGTAAAGCAGGATGATCATGACAGGACCGAACACTAGCGAGATGTTCGACCAGCGCCTGCGGGACTGAGCGACCCTAAGGTGGTGCTCAGTTACCCTAAGATGATGGCTCATTCTGAGCAGGGCAGCTCGCTCGTGTATTCCTTCAGTAGTCGACATCTGGCTCCTCCGCCAAGTTGCTAAGCTAAAATTGATCGGGCAGGCAAACACGAATCACTGATCGATGATCACTCCGGGAGTAAGGATGATTGCCGTCTCGGTCATGTGAAAAATCCAGCCGGAGCACATCGATGTAGCGCCACTACAAAAGTCCACCAACCTGCTAGCATGTCGAGGATCGAGCGTTGAGAGATCGATCGATACTGTCCTACCTTCGCGGAGAATCTTTGGGATGTCTGCGACGGCGCCAGCGAAGCTTGTGGGAGATAGCCTGACGGCGGATTGAAGCCTGACTAGAGGATCAGGGTTCCGAGCAGATGCCGACGCGTTCAGTTGCACGGCTTCATCGATCGCCTTTTTCAATGACTCGACTGCCGGGGCTCCATGAACTCCTGTCGTACTGGTCTCGATGTGTTGGCGCGTTCGGTCGAGTGGCTCAGCGACCTTCAACAGGCGGACGGAAACCGCAACTACAAGTACGGAGAACATCAAGAGTAGAGTGGTGGCTATGGTCTCCACGAGGTCAGTCAATTTCGACGCACCTGTCTTAGTGAAAGCTTCGGAACAGGTTGTCGAGGGAAATCATCGGTCGACATGTGGCTCCACGGGGCGAGCTGGGGTGTCTGCAAGGCAATGCCGCAATAGTCTATCGAAGATCGGGCGTCCGCGGTGTCCCCGAAAGGATGGAAGCCGCTCGTTGCGGCGGCCGATACGATTCGCCCATGGATAGCGGCTCCGCCATGCGCCAGCGCCTCATCGACGAACTCGACTTCATCATCCGCCGGCCCGGAATGTATTCAAGTGACGGCAGCTCGCTACAGACGATCTGCTCAATGCGCCTCAGCGACCTACTGTTTCTGGACGGCAAGCAAGCCCGAGCTGGACTTCCACAGCCTCGGCATCGGGGCAAAGTACGGCAAGTGCGGCGTCAGCGGCCCGTTCCATCAGAGGTTCGGCCGCGAGCTGCGGTTCTACAACGAGATGGGCTCCGTCGTCGCCGAGATCTTCCACCAGCACGGGTACTTCACCCCCGAACGGCTGGTTCCCGATGAGGCATGGCCGAAGCTGGTCGAGGCCGCAGACGCCGCCTACGTTGACACTGACGTTCACATGAGCGAGATCCTCGACGCCTTCGAACCGCCGAGCCTCAAAATCGGTCGCGATCTGCTTTGCTACGCGCCTGAGAACGACACCGGCTGGCTCTTCATCGACTGCTTCTGGGAAACCACCACTACCTATGAAGCTGGCACCAGCGGGCTGGAACACTCCACCGAAACCTACGATCCACTCGTCCGCGACTTCCGTCTGCCCGGCGCGGACTTCGAAGAGAACCTGCGCCTCACGCTCTATGGCAGATTCTCCACTGGGGGCCAAGCTGGTGGATCCACCACCCCAACAGCAGGCAATCGCCTGAAGGGCAGGCCGTCGCCGCTCAACTTCGCGCAGTCGAGTCCGCGGACCCGTCACAGCCGTCTGCCCTGTAGCGCTGCAACGTCGCACAGCGGGATGCACACGCAGGCAGGGGCATGACGCGGCCGGTATGGTGGCGGGCATGCGTTTGTTGGTGGCACGGTGCCAGGTTGATTACACAGGTCGGCTTTCCGCCCACCTCCCCATGGCCCCGCGCCTGATCATGATGAAGGCGGACGGGAGCGTGCTGGTCCATGCCGACGGCGGTTCGTACAAGCCGTTGAACTGGATGACGCCCCCCTGCACCGTGGCGGAGTCGGACGCGGTGTGGACCGTGACGTCGAAGAAGTCCGGGGACCAGCTGAAGATCACGATCGAGGAGATCTTCCACGACTCCTCGCACGAGTTGGGCGTCGATCCCGGGCTGCAGAAGGACGGGGTCGAGGCGCACCTGCAGGAACTGCTCGCGGCCGACACGAACCCGCTCGGGAAGGGCTGGACGCTCGTGCGGCGGGAGTACCCGACCGCGATCGGGCCGGTCGACCTCATGTGCCGGGACTCGGACGGCAGGCACGTGGCCGTCGAGATCAAGCGGCGCGGCGAGATCGACGGCGTCGAGCAGTTGACGCGGTACCTGGAGCTGCTCAATCGGGACCCGCTGCTGGCGCCGGTCGACGGGGTGTTCGCCGCGCAGGCCATCAAGCCGCAGGCGCGGGTGCTCGCCGAGGACCGCGGGATCCGGTGCGTGGTGCTCGACTACGACGACATGCGCGGGGCCGTCGACGAGTCGCAACCGCGCCTGTTCTAACGCGAAAGGGCCGCAGCAGCGCTGCGGCCCCACTGCTTCGGGGACGTTACTGGACGTCTTGGTCCCAGTCTTCCCACTCGCCGCATTCCTCGTCGGACAGCCCGGCGTCGTCGCAGGCCTGCTGCCATTCCTCATCGAGGACGTCGGACGCCTCGTTGACGAACCAGACGTTGATCGCGATCGAGCCGGCGAGGGCCACGATGCCGAGGATGACGCCGACGCCTCCGGTGCCCTTGCCCTTGCCGCCGCGCTTGCCGCTCACGCCGAGCGCGATGAAGCCGAAGATCAGGGCGAGGATGCCGAGGGGGATGGCGGTGAAGATGTTGATGGCCGGGATGATGGCGAGGACGGCGCCAATGATGCCGAGCACCAGGGCGGTAACACCGAAGCCGTTGCCCTGCTTCTGGACTGGCTGCGCGGGCTGCGCGGCCGGGGCGGGCGGGTAAGCCACGTGGATCTCCTAGGAGTTGTGTATCGATTCGTTCGGGCCGAACCCGGGCGAGTCTAAGGGAGCGCCGCAAGCGCCGGCGGCCCCGTTCCCGCGAATGCGGCGCCGAGTGAGCCTGATCGTCCTATTCGGTGCGACGCAGTCTGAGGATCGCCGAGTCCCAGTCGGTGCCGGCCCATCGCAGCGGCAGACCGCGCGCGCGGAGCCCGGCGCCCCAGTGCGTCTCGCCGGTGTCCTCGTCGACCCAGCGGGAGGCGCTCGCGATCCCCGCCGGCCGCAGCGGCGGCTGCGGCCGGTTGAACCGCGAAGGCGTCTTGAAGCCCAGCACCACGATCCGGTCGTCCAGGACGTACTGGACGCCGGTGAGCCGCTCGGTCTCGGGATCGCCCAGCCGGTACTGGACGCCGTGCTGCACGACCGGCCGGATGTCCTTGTAGACGGCGACGTGCCCGGCTGCCTCGTCCAGTTCGGCGTCGGTCCACGCGGCGAGGTCGCCGCCCACGGCGAGCACCCCGGCGCTGGCCACCTGGAACCGGTAGCGCAGCGACGTCACACGCCGCGTGAACGGGCTCGGCACGTCGGTCACCCAGGCGCCCATCGCCCGCGCCGGGTAGGCCTGGCTGAAGCCGTGCTGGATCGCCACGCGGTCCCCCGCGTCGGTGTTGTCCGAGGTCCACACCTGGTCGACGTACGGCAGGATGCCCGGGTCGACGCGTGCCGCGCCCCCGGCGCAGCCTTCGATGCGCACCTCCGGGTGCGCCTGGCGGAGCCGGCGTTTGAGCTCGTAGAGGGCCTTGACGTGGTCGATGTAGACGCGGTCGGGATCGGCCCCGCCGGGCCGCCCGACCTCGGTGAAGGGCCGGTTGTGGTCCCATTTGACGTAATCGACGGCGTTGTCGCTCAAGAGCTCGTGGAGGGTCGTGAACGCCCATTCGGCGACCTCGGGCCTGGAGTAGTCGAGCACCAGCTGGTTGCGCAGCTCGGTGCGGTCCCTGCCGCTCTGGTGCATCACCCAGTCGGGGTGGGCGCGGTACAGCTCCGAATCGGGGTTGACCATCTCGGGCTCGACCCACAGCCCGAACTTCATGCCCTTCGCGTGCACGGCGTCGATGAGCGGCTTCAGGCCGTTGGGGAACCGCTCGGCGTTGGGCCACCAGTCGCCGAGCCCGGCCCGGTCGGAGGTGCGTGCGCCGAACCAGGCGTCGTCGACGACGAACTGCTCGCAGCCGATGCGCGCCGCGAGCTCGACCAGGGGCCGCTGCTTCTCCTCCGAGACGTCGAAGGTGACGGCCTCCCAGGAGTTGAACAGCACGGCCGCGTCCTCCTCGGCGGTCGGCATGACATGGCGCCGCAGGTGCTCGTGCCAGGCGCGCGAGGCCCCGCCGAAGCCGTCGGCGCTGTAGTGCCCCGAATAGACCGGCGTCTCCCACGTCTCGCCGGCCTCGAGGTGCCAGCGCAGGCCCTCCTGTCCGGCCCCGCCGGTGATGCTCACTCGCCCTTGGGCGGAGCGGCGGATCTGGACGCGCCACGACCCCGACCAGGCGAGCACCGAGGAGTAGACCTCGCCGACGGTCTCGGTGGCGGTGCCGTCGTCGACGGCGCACCACGGGTTGGCCTGGTGGCTGGTGTTGCCGCGCCGGGAGCCGAGGAGCGTCTCGCCGACCGGCAGTTCGACGCGCCGCAGCTGCCATTCGGCGGCCCACTCGCCCGACAGGTGCGAGAGCCGGTAGTCGCTCCAGTGCGGCAGCGTCCATGCCGCCGAGTCGAAGCGGCCGATCTCGACCGGGGAGGCGGCTTCGAGGACGGCCCACCGGTCGACGACGCCGGTGTCCCAGGCCCGGTAGTGCAGGGTGAGGCTCGCTTCCCTGTCGGTGAAGGCGATCGAGAGGTGGTCGCCGTCGACGGCGTGGCCCGTGTGCGTCCACGCGAAGCCCTTGGCGCCGTCGGGATGCCGCAGTTGGAGCGACGGGGTGGCGAACTGGGGGCCGAGCTCGCCGAGCAGCTCGGCTCCCGCGTTGGCGCGGTCGTCGAAGGCGTACCCGTCGCCGCGTTCGGTGCTCAGCTCGGCGACGGCGCCGTCCGGGATCGGCGGACCCCAGTAGCGCTGGCGGGGCATGCCGGAGTCGGCGAGTCCGACGACGTAGGAGTAGCCCGGGCCGCTCAGGTGCCAGGCGCGGGCGGCTTCGTCGAAGCTGATGGTCATGATCACTCCTTGAAGGTCTGAACCGGTTCAGTCTGCCATTGGACACCGCTATCCAGGCACGCCCGTCCCCCGGCTGAGCCGCCGCCCGGAGTCGGCATGAAAGACTGTTGGCATGCTTCACGCGGTGGTCCCCGCAGGCGGTTCCGGAACCCGGCTCTGGCCCCTGTCTCGCGCGCAACGGCCCAAGTTCCTCCTGCCCCTGACCGGCTCGGAGTCATCCCTCCTCCAGTCCACCGTCGAACGGGTGCGCGTGCTCTCGCGTCCCGACCACGTCTATGTCGTCACCGGCACCGCCCACGCCGTCGATGTCGCCAGGCAGCTGCCGGAGGTGCCGGGCGACAACATCCTCGTCGAGCCCTCGCCCCGGGACTCGGCCGCCGCGATCAGCCTCGCCGCCGCCGTCATCGCCGAGCGCGATCCCGGCGCGATCATGGGCGCGTTCGCCGCCGACCACCTCGTGCCGGATGCGAAGGCCTTCGCCGAGACCGTCGAGCGGGCGATGGAGCTGGCCGCCACCGGCCTGCTCATGACGATCGGCATCACGCCCACCGGCCCCGACACCGGTTACGGATACCTGCGCCTCGGTTCACGCGTCGGTCCCGGCTTCAAGCTCGACGCGTTCGTCGAGAAGCCCGACCAGGTGTCGGCGGTCGAGTACGTCTCGGGCGGCAACTACCTGTGGAACGCCGGCATGTTCGTCTGGCGCGTCGACGTGTTCCTCGACGAGCTCGCCCGCCAGCGCCCGGCCCTCCACGACGCGGTGCGCACCCTCGCCGCCGCATGGGACTCCAACGGCCGCGACGCCCTGTTCGGCGAGCTGTGGCCGACCTTGGAGAAGATCTCGGTCGACTACGCGGTCATGGAGCCGGCGGCCGCCGCCGGCAGGGTCGGCGTCGTGCCCGGCGACTTCGACTGGCACGACGTGGGCGACTACAACACCCTCGGTCAGGTCCTCAAGGCCGCCGACCGGGTCGGCAACGTCATCGTCCAGGCCTCGGGAGCCGGCGAGGCGCTGCTGACCGAGTCCAAGCGCAACGTCGTCGTGCCCGCCTCGGGGCGATTGGTCGCCGCCGTCGGGGTCGACGACCTCATCATCGTCGACACCCCTGACGCGCTCCTGGTGTGCCCCAGGGATCGCGCCCAGGAGGTCAAGGGCGTGGTCGAGGAACTGAAGCAGGCGTCCAGGACCGATCTGGTCTAATACCGGCCATGCCGTCCACGCAACGCAGCCGGGCCGTCGTCGCCCTCATCCTCCTCGCCGCTGCCGCGGTCTTCATCGCCGTAGCGCTCTCGCAGTGGATCGTCGGCGCGGGCCTCGACCCCAGGGACGATTACGGATCGCGCGCCGCCGGGATCGGATTCACCGACACCGCCCGGGACACGCTGTTCTCGATCGTGCCGGTGGCGGCCCCCGCGCTGGCGGCCTTCGTACGACCCGGACGGGTGATTCGACGCCTGGCCCGGATCGTCTACGGTCTCTTGCTCGTTACCGGTGTGCTGCTGGCGTTGTCGGCGGCGTTGTACGGATACGACGATGCGACCCAGCTCGCCGACCAAGGACGTGTCTGGATCGACGACCGCGCCGCCACGGAGCGGCTGCTCCTCGACGGGGTGTGGCTGGTCCTGGCCGGCGTGGGTCTGGCGACCGTGCGATGGAACCGGGTACACGAGGAATCTTCCATTGTGTTGCAACAGGATCAGGAGCCCCCGAAGGAGTGAGTCTGAGGGGTCCTTCCGTCGCCCGGATCACTGTGCGCTATCGTCTGATATCGAAACGTTATCGAATAGCGATGAACACTCATCGTCCATCGAGATGAGTATGGCGGCGCGACCCCATCATCAGGTCGCCCGCGGGCACCAGGACCTCAATCGCATGCGGCCAGCCGGCGGCACCGCATTACAGGGTCGTACGCGCAGCTGGGGAGGGGCGCGTTCGATCCTCGGGTCTGACATCCGGTGCCATGCAAGTGATTGCAAGGGGGGAGCACCGGCTCGACCGGTGCGCAAACGAGGAGGCGGACGTATATGGACGGCCGTGACTACCTGGCCGACCTATTGGGCAACGTTCCGGAGTGGCAGGCTCGCGCATTGTGCGCGCAGACCGACCCGGAGGCGTTCTTCCCCGAAAAAGGGGGGTCGACGCGCGATGCGAAACGCATCTGCGCGCGATGCGAGGTCAAAGAGAACTGTCTACAGTACGCACTCGAACACGATGAGCGATTCGGCATCTGGGGCGGGTTGTCGGAGCGCGAGCGACGCAAGATCAAGCGGCAGGCCCGCGAGGCCGCTCGCAGGCGTGCCGAACGCATCATGCCCGTGGTGGTGTGCATGCCGCGCCCGATGATCAACCCCGAATTGGAGCCGCAGACGGCCCTCGATCCCGAGCCGATCCCGGTGGGATCGGTCCTGGCCGAGGAGCGGGTCGAGGAGGAGGAACGCGAACGCGTTCCGGTGGCGGCCTAGGACGGCACCTAGCCCGGGGAACCGGCCGCACGAGCACGCGAGGGGCGGGACAGCGTCGTCCCGCCCCCGCGCCGTTTCCGCGGCATCACGGCTCCAGCTCTTCGGGCGGCAGGTTCAGCAGCGAGGCGAGTTCCTCGGCCAAGACGCTGCGCACCAGGATCTCCAATTCCGGTTTGCCGTCGGCCCGCAACTCGATCGGTCTGCGGTAGAGCACGATCCGCGGCGCGTCGGCGCTCGTGCCCGGCTGTGCCGGGTACAGCTTCGCCAACGGCACGCCCCGGTCCTCGACGACGTCGGCGTCGTACGGCTGCGACGGCGGCGGGACCTCGTCCACCGCGAACTCCACATGCCGCAGATTCGTGAACTTCGGCCCGAGCGACTCGGAAAGATGCCGCTCGATCGCCACCACCGTCTCCATCACCAGCGCGTCGAACTCCTCGACAGGGGTGCGCCGCATCGGCAGCGCCCTCGGCGCCAGCGGGCCGCGCATGCCCCGCCCGTGACGATCTCTCCGCATGCGCCCACCATAGCCTCCAATGAGACCGTTCCCCGGCGACGAAGCCGCCGAGCCGTGAAATCGGTCCGATACCACTGCTCAGCGCCACCGGGTTCGACACTACGAGTGGTAGTTTCGTGGGGTGAGGTCGGATCGGCGTTGCTCCCGGAACGGCTGCCGCCAACCAGCGGTGGCCACATTGACATATATCTACTCTGATTCCACGGCTGTGGTAGGCCCGCTCGCGACGACTCGCGAGCCCCACAGCTATGACCTGTGCGATGCCCACGCACGCCGGCTCACCGTGCCCCACGGCTGGGAGCTGGTCCGCCACCAAGGGGACTACAGCGCGCCGATGCCCACCGACGACGATCTGGTGGCACTGGCCAACGCCGTGCGTGAGGCCGCCACCACCGACCGGGCCGATGCGGACGCGGCGACGCTCGCCGGACGGGCGTCCGATGAGCCGCCGGCGCCCGAACCCGCGCCGCGCCACGGCTACCGGCCGACCGCGCCGCCCATGGGCGCCAGACGCCACCTCCGGGTAGTCTCTGGCGACGAGGACGCCGGGCGTTAGGCTCATTACACCGGCCCCGCGCATCACCTTCTGAAGGACCTCTGAAAGGCGGACACACACCCGTGGCTCCCCAGCTCAGCGATTTCGTGAAGGCCTACGACGTTCGAGGACTCGTCGGCTCCCAGCTCACACCGGAGGTCATGGAGGCGATCGGCGCGGCCGCCGTCGCCGTGACCGGCGAGACGACCTGGGCGGTCGGACACGACATGCGCGACTCGGGCCCCGGCTTCGCCGAGGCGTTCGCCCGCGGCGCCACCGCCGCCGGCGCGAACGTCGTCCAGGCCGGGCTGTGCTCGACCGACATGCTCTACTACATCGCCGGCGCCCGCGACGTGGCCGGCGCGATGTTCACCGCCAGCCACAACCCGGCCGAGTACAACGGCCTGAAGATGTGCCTGCCCGCGGCCCGCCCCATCGGCCTCGACACCGGCCTGGCGCAGATCCGCGACAAGGCCCAGGCCATTCTCGACGGCGAGCCGGCCTCGGCGAAGCTCGCGAGCCGCACCTTGGCGGAGACCAGAGCCGAGACCCCGGGCGAGGTCACCACAGAGGACTTTCTCAGCGGCTACGCCGCCTACATGCGCGGCCTGGTCGACCTCTCGGGCATCCGGCCGCTCAAGATCGTCGTCGACGCCGGCAACGGCATGGGCGGGCACACCGTCCCCGCCGTCCTCGGCGACCAGATCCTCCCCCCGCTCCCGCTCGAGATCGACCCGCTCTACTTCGAGCTCGACGGCACCTTCCCCAACCACGAGGCCAACCCGCTGGAGCCGGCGAACATCGTCGACCTCCAGGCCCGCGTCCGCGAGACCGACGCCGACCTCGGCCTGGCCTTCGACGGCGACGCCGACCGCTGCTTCGTCGTCGACGCGAACGGCGACCCGGTCACACCCTCGGCGATCACCGCGCTCATCGCCACCCGCGAGCTCGCCAAATACCCCGGCAGCGCCATCTGCCACAACCTCATCTGCTCCAAGGCCGTCCCCGAGATCGTCGCCGAGCACGGCGGCCGGCCCCTGCGCACCCGCGTCGGCCACTCCTACATCAAGGCCGTCATGGCCTCCGAGGAGGCCGTCTTCGGCGGCGAGCACTCCGGCCACTACTACTTCCGCGAATTCTGGTTCGCCGACACCGGCATGCTCGCCGCGATGCACGTCCTGGCGGCGGTCGGCGGGTCCGACAAGACCCTGACCGAACTCGCCGACGAATTCGTCCGCTACGTCCCCTCCGGCGAGATCAACTCCGAAGTCGACGACGCCCCCCGCAAGATCGAAGCGGTCGCCGCCCACTACGAGCAGACCGGCGGCGCCCGGACCGACCGGCTCGACGGCCTCACCGTCACCCTCGACGACGGCTCGTGGGCGAACCTGCGCCCGTCGAACACCGAACCGCTGCTGCGGCTCAACGTCGAAGGGCCCGACCAGGCCTCGATGGAGCGGCTGCGCGACGACATCCTCCGCATCGTTAGGAACTGAACCCATGCCCGCCTCCCCCGCTCCCGTGCTGCTCGAACTGCTGCGCTGCCCCGACCCCCACCACGCGCCGCTCGCCTACGACCGCGAGGCCAACTGCCTCACCTGCTCTCAATGCGACAAGGTGTTCCGAGTCGAAGACGGCATCCCCGTGATGCTGCTCGATTCCGTCAAGGAGGAATAGAGATGGGCCCAGACGACGACGGCGTGGCAGGGATCACCGGCGATCGGCTGCCCGACGAACGGCGCATCGAAGGCGACCTGAGCGACTCGACGAATCCCGGCGGCGCGCTGTGGGCGCTGGCCTCTGCCGGACCGCAGCTGCGCGAATCGGCGGCGCTGGCCGCCGACGCCGGCCTCGGGGTCCTCGCCGACGAGGGCCGCCCCAGAGCCGTCGTCGTCGCGGGCGTCGGCACCGCCGCCCGCACCGGCGACGTCCTCGCCACCGTGGCCGGGCCGCGCTGCCCCGTGCCCGTGCTGGGCCACCGCTCCGCCGGCGTCCCCGGCTGGGTCGGCGCCGCCGACGTCGTCCTGGCCGTCTCCGCGTCCGGACGCAGCCCCGAGGCGCTCGCCGCCGCCGAGGCCGCCGCCCGCCGCGGTGCCCGCCTCGTCGCCATCGGCGCCCCCGACTCCGAACTCCAGGCCGTCGCCGAGCGCGCCCGCGCGCCCTACGTCGCCGTCCCCCGCCGCGCCCCGGCCCGACTGAGCCTGTGGGCCCTGACGATCCCCGTCCTGCTGGCGGGACGCGAACTCGGGCTCGTCCCGCTCGCCGAGGCCGACATCGCCGAGACCGCCAGGCGCCTCGACGAGGACGCCGAGCGCTGCCGCGCCGAAGCCGACGCGTACGTCAACCCCGCCAAGGAACTCGCGCTCAACCTCGCCGGCTCGATCCCCGTCGTGTGGGGCTCCAGCCCGCTCGCCGGCGTCGCGGCGCGTCGCTTCGGCGACATGCTCGCCGCCAACGCCCGCTACCCCGTCGTCTCCGGTGAGCTCGGCGAGGTCGGCCGCGGTCGCGTCGGCCTCCTCGACGGCGTCTTCGGCTCACTCGCCGAAGGCAAGCGGGACATCTTCTCCGACGAAAGCGCCGAAGAGCTCACCCGCCTGCGGATCGTCCTCATGCGCGACGACGGCCTCGACGGCGACGACACCGCGCCCAAGCCCGACACCAGGCGCGCCGATGCCATCGCCAAGCTCGCCGAACGGCGCGGCGTACGCTGCGACGTCATCCCCGCCGAAGGCGGCTGCGCGCTCGAACGCCTCGCCTCGCTCATCGCGATCCCCGACTTCGCGTCGGTCTACCTCGCGCTCGCCCACGGCCTCGACCCCATGCGGGTCCCGGCCGTGTCCGAGATGAAGGACGAGGCCCTCGGCGGCGAGTGAGCCGCTGATGCGAACGGATAGAGTTGGCTACTCCGGGAACGTACGAGTGAGGAGCGGCCGTGCAAGGGCTTGACGGTGTCATCCGCAACTACGCGTGGGGTTCACAAGTTGACATCGCAGCGCTCCAGGGCCGCGAGACCCCCGCGGAGCTGCCCGAGGCCGAGGAATGGTTCGGCGCGCACCCGACGGCCCCGTCGATCCTCGACGACGGCCGGCCGCTCGACGACGCCATCGCCTCCGAGCCCGCGAACCTGCTCGGCCCGCGTGTCCTCGACCAGTTCGGCCCCCGGCTGCCGTTCCTGCTCAAGCTCCTCGCCGCCGACAAGCCGCTGTCGCTGCAGGCGCACCCGAACTCGCGCCAGGCGCACTCGGGCTACCAGCGCGAACTGCGCATCGGGATCGACGCGGCCTACCGCAACTACGTCGACGGCAACCACAAGCCCGAGCTGATCGTCGCCCTCACCGACTTCCGGGCGCTGTGCGGCTTCCGCGATCCGCTCGCCACCGCCGACTCCATCGAGGCGCTCGGCGTCGCCGGGCTCGACCACCTCGTGGCGACGCTGCGGGACAAGCGGGCCGGGCTGCGACGCGCCGTCACCGACCTGCTCGGGCTCGCCCGCGACGAATGCCGCGAGATCATCGGCGAGGCCGCCAAGGCCGCGACCGAGACCGGCAGCGAGGACACGGCCGTCCTGGTCGAACTGGCCCGCCACTACCCCGACGACCCGGGCGTGCTGGTGAGCATGCTGCTCAACCACGTCACGCTGCGGCCTGGCGAGGCCGTGTACATGCCAGCCGGGAACCTGCACGCCTACCTCAAGGGCTTCGGCGTGGAGATCATGGCCGCCAGCGACAACGTCCTGCGCGGCGGCCTCACGAGCAAGCGCGTCGACGTGCCGGAGCTGCTGCGCGTGCTGGACTTCCGGACGATGGACGAGCCGCGCGCGGACTCCGCCGACGAGGGCCAGGTGCGCACCTGGCCGGTGCCCATCGGCGACTTCTCGCTCCGGCGGGTCGAGGTCGGCGGCGAGTCGCAGTCCTTCGACATCGACGGCCCGCGGATCTGCCTGTGCACCGGCGGCGACATCGCGGTGGCCGACGACGACGGCGAGTTCGCGCTCGCGCCCGGCCGCGCCGCGTTCTCGGCGGCCACGGCCGGCGCACTGCGCGCCTCGGGCGACGGCGAGCTGTTCATCGCCTCCGCCTGAACTCGGGTCCTAGGCGAGCTGCTTCTGCACCGCCAGCTCGCGGGTGAACCTCCGGTAGCCGACGGCCTCGTTGATGTCGATCATGTGGCCGTTGACCTCGGAGTTCCAGGTGACGACGTACCGGATCATCGGCCGGTAGCGGCGCAGCTGGTCAGGGGAACCGCGGAGTACGGTAGGGCAATGCAGGCATTCCGGCACAAAAATGTGCCGGGCGGCCACCCCAGACCGCCCGGCACTCCCCCCGGTTTGGTTCCCCCGCGCGTCACTGGCGGCGTTTTCTGACCCTGTGGGCCATCCCGTCGCTGTGACGCTGCGTATCTGCAATATTACCCACAGCCTCACGAGTGTCAAGCGGAAACCCCGGTTGCTTTGGAAAATTTTTCCGTGTCGCCCGCCACCACGGCGTTCGTCGGCACCCGCGGGGACGACGCGTAGCATTTCACCCATGACGAACACGCTGCGAGCCGACGACTACAAGGTTGCCGACCTCAAGCTGGCCGACTACGGTCGCCACGAGATCCGCCTCGCCGAGCACGAGATGCCCGGCCTCATGGCGCTGCGCGAGCGCTATGGCGCTGCCAAGCCGCTCGAGGGCGCCCGCATCACCGGGTCCCTGCACATGACCATCCAGACCGCCGTGCTCATCGAGACGCTCACCGAGCTCGGCGCGCGCGTCCGCTGGGCCTCGTGCAACATCTACTCGACCCAGGACCACGCCGCCGCCGCGATCGCGGTCGGCCGGGGCACGCCCGACGAGCCCCAGGGCGTCCCGGTCTTCGCGTGGAAGGGCGAGACGCTCGAGGAGTACTGGTGGTGCACCGAGCGCGCCTTCGACTGGGGCGACGAGGAGCCGAACATGATCCTCGACGACGGCGGCGACGCCACGCTCCTGGTGGTGCAGGGCGCGAAATTCGAGGCCGCCGGCGCCGTCCCCGACGCCTCCGGCGCCGCCAGCGAGGAGGAGGCCGTGGTGCTCGCGCTGCTGGCCGAGTCCCTCAAGGAGGACGCGACCCGCTACACCCGCAAGGCACGCTCGATCCAGGGCGTCACCGAGGAGACCACCACCGGCGTCCACCGCCTCTACGAGATGGAGCGGGAGGGCCGCCTGCCGTTCCCCGCGATCAACGTGAACGACTCGGTCACCAAGTCGAAATTCGACAACAAGTACGGCGTGCGGCACTCGCTGCCGGACGGCATCAACCGCGCCACGGACGTCCTCATCGGCGGCAAGGTCGCCGTGGTCTGCGGCTACGGCGATGTCGGCAAGGGTTCGGCCGAGGCGCTGCGCGGCCAGGGCGCGCGCGTCATCGTCACCGAGATCGACCCGATCTGCGCGCTCCAGGCGGCGATGGACGGCTTCCAGGTCCTCACCCTCGAGGACGTCGTCGACACCGCCGACATCTTCATCACCACCACCGGCAACCGGGACATCATCTCGGTCGACCACATGCGGCGCATGAAGCACCAGGCGATCGTCGGCAATATCGGCCACTTCGACAACGAGATCGACATGGCCGGTCTGGCCGCCGAGCCGGGCATCAAGAAGCTCGAGGTCAAGCCGCAGGTGCACGAATGGCAGTTCGCCGACGGGCACTCGATCATCGTGCTCAGCGAGGGACGCCTGCTCAACCTGGGCAACGCCACCGGGCACCCGAGCTTCGTGATGAGCAACAGCTTCACCAACCAGGTGCTCGCCCAGATCGAGCTCCACACCAAGCGCGACGAGTACCCCATCGGCGTCTACACGCTGCCGAAGCGGCTCGACGAGGAGGTCGCGCGCCTGCACCTCGACGCGCTCGGCGTCAAACTGACGCCGCTGTCCAAGACGCAGGCCGACTACATCGGCGTCGACGTCGAGGGCCCGTACAAGGCGGACCACTACCGCTACTAGCGGCTCCGGCAAAGGCCCGGTCAGCGCGACCGGGCCTTTGCCATGCCATCGCTACGAGCGCTCGATGACCTCGCGGGCGATCCGGGCGATGTCCTCCACGATCGGGATGCCCTGGGAGGCGTCGGCGGCCCCGCTGGTCAGAATCGCCATCTTGACCGGGTCGTCGCCGTCGCCGCCGAGGACCCCGACCGAGTTGACGACCCACAGGCCGCCCAGCTGCGACTCGACGTCCCAGCCGTTCTTGAGCCAGACCGCCTCGCCCGTCTCGGCCGCGGCGGAGACGCCCCAGGCCTGGGCCTCGATGACCCCGCCCAGGAGCTCGCGGCCGAGCTCGACCTGCCCGGCGTCGAGGACGCCTTCGAAGAGGTTGATGTCGGCCAGGATCAGCTGGTCGGACGCGATGGTCTCGGCCAGGCCCCAGCGGCCGTCGGGATCGGCGGTCGTGTTCTCCAGGCCGTAGCGCTCGTTCGCGGCCTCGAGCGCCTCCTTGCCACCGAGGAAGTTGAACAGCTCGGTCGTGGAGTCGTTGTCGGACTCGGTGATCATGAGCCGCATCAGCTCGAGATGGTCGTCGGGGATCTCCTCGACCGCGCCCCAGTACTGCTGGATCATCGCGAGGATCTCGATCTTGACGATCGAGGCGGTGATGTGGGTCTGGTCGCCGTTGTACTCCAGCGCCAGGTCGCCGCGCCCGACGGCGACGGAGGCCTCGACCTGAGTGCCGCTGTCGGCGAGATAGTCGTCGATGCGGGTCCGCAGTTCGGCGTCGAGCTTGTCTTTGGAGGGCCCGAACCAGTCGTCGAGCGCGGCCTTCGCCTCGTTCGCGCTCACGGCGCTGAACGTGGCGGTGCCGGCCAAGACCGCCGCGGCCGGCACGCCGAGCCGCAAGGCGCTCCTGCGGGTGAGCCGCGCGGAGGCCCCAGTATCGCTTGGGTTGCGAATCATGATGCAAGGTTAGGAAACCGACGTATCGGAGTCAACGACTCAAGCCTGAGAATCTGCTGAGAAACGGTGTCGGAAACCTCATGCGGACCCAAAGCAACCCAGAGCACGCGAAAAGGCGTCCGGCCTCCACGGCCGGACGCCTTTGCCGATGTCGTCGCTAGTAGGTCGGCAGGCTCGGGTCGACCTGGTTGATCCAGCCGAGGACCCCGCCCTGGACGTGGACGGCGTTCTTCAGGCCCGCGGCCTTCGCGGCGGCCAGCGCCTCGGCCGAGCGGACCCCGGCCTTGCAGTAGAACACCGCCTGGCGCTCGGTCGGCAGGTCCTGGAGCGCGGCACCGGAGACGATGTCGCCCTTCGGGATCAGGCGTGAACCGGGGATGCGGACGATCTCGTACTCGGCGGGCTCGCGGACGTCGATCAGTTCGATCTCGCGACCTTCCTTGATCCACGCTTCGAGCTCGCGGGCGGTGATGGTGGAGCCGACGACGGCCTCGGCGGCCTCATCGGTGACCGCGCCGCAGAAGTCCTCGTAGTCGATCAGTTCGGTGACGGTCGCGTTCTCGCCGCAGACCGCGCAGTTCGGGTCCTTGCGGACCTTGATCTTGCGGTACTCCATCTCGAGGGCGTCGTAGACCATGAGGGAGCCGACGAGCGGATCGCCGATGCCGGCGATGAGCTTGATGGCCTCGTTGACCTGGATCGATCCGATCGAGGAGCACAGGACGCCGAGGACGCCGCCCTCGGCGCAGCTGGGCACCATGCCGGGCGGCGGGGGCTCAGGGTAGAGGCAGCGGTAGCAGGGGCCGTGCTCGGCCCAGAAGACCGAGGCCTGCCCGTCGAAGCGGTAGATCGAACCCCACACGTAGGGCTTGCCCAGCAGCACGGCCGCGTCGTTGACCATGTAGCGGGTGGCGAAGTTGTCGGTGCCGTCGACGATGAGGTCGTACTGCGCGAAGATGTCCATGACGTTGTCGTTGTCCAGCGCGGTGTTGTGGATGACGACGTCGATGTACGGGTTGATCTCGCGGATGGAGTCGGCGGCGGATTCGGCCTTGGGGCGTCCGACGTCGGACTGGCCGTGGATGATCTGGCGCTGGAGGTTCGATTCGTCGACGGTGTCGAAGTCGACGATCCCCAGGGTGCCCACTCCGGCGGCGGCGAGGTACAGGAGCGCCGGCGAACCGAGCCCTCCGGCGCCGACGCAGAGCACGCGGGCGTTCTTCAGACGTTTCTGGCCGTCCATCCCGACATCCGGGATGATGAGGTGGCGGGAATAGCGGCGCACCTCGTCGACGGAGAGGTCGGCGGCTGGCTCGACTAGCGGCGGCAAACTCATATAACAAGTAATGCATATCCACTCTGTGGATATTCCAGCGGGAAGACCGTTGTGCTGGGTTTCACCCGCGGCTAGGAGTCGGCGTAGTCGTCGGGCGGCAGGTCGGGACCGCCGTACTCGCCGGGCGGGCCCGCGAGGTAGGTGCTGCCGTCGGGGTACGGCCAGGCGTTGCCGACGCATCCCGCCAGCTGGAACGTCTGCTGGGCCATGACCGGGGACAGGGAGCCCTTGGCGGGGCAGATCTCGTGGGACTGTCCGAGGCGGTGGCCGACCTCGTGGTTGACGACGTATTCGCGGTAGGAGTCGAGGGTGCCGTCCCAGTGGTCGACGCCGGTGATCCAGCGCGCGGAGTTGATCACGACCTTGTCGCCGTTGCGGCACGAGACGGTGGTGTTGGGGTGGCTGCACAGGACCGAGCGCTGCTCGGGGCTGGCGAGGTAGACGGTGAAGTCGGCCCCGGAGGCGCCGACCTGCTGGAAGCGCCAGGCGCCGCCGGCGGTCCAGGAGCGGGCGTCGGCGAGCGTGACGGCGACGAAGTCGCTGAAGTCCTGGGCGTCGATCGCGATGCCGTCCTCGACGGCGACGTTGTACCTCAGGAGGGTGCCGGATCGGCCGAACGCGCCTGTACGGCTGGGCTCGGCGTAGGTCCAGGTGCCGGTTCCCGAGTAGTACAGCGGCGGGGTCGGGTCGCCGGGAGTCGGGGCCGGGAGGTCGCCGAGGTCGTCCCCGGAGTGGGCGTAGGTGTCGACCAGCGGGGGCGCCTGAGTGTCCATCGCCTGCGGTGCCCGGCCCTCGTCGGAGGAGGAGACGGCGAAGTACAGGCCGGCGGCCGCCATGATCGCGAGGATCGCCAGCAGCGCGGCGCGGCGCTGCCTTCGCGCGCGGCGCCGGTCGGCCAGACGTCTCTCGGTCACATTGGGGAGTCTAGGTCAGCTTTGGCCGCGGGGGTGCCAGGCTCGTCAGTTCGACGCATCTCGTCGAGCATGGCGACCATCGCGCGGGCGACGGCTGCGGGCTCCTCCATCATCGCGACGTGCCCGACCCGGTTGAGGATGAGCAGGCGCGAGTCGGGGATGGCCAGGCCGGTCTCGGGCGCCTGCCTGACATCGATGACGCGGTCCTGCTTGCCCCACACGATGAGGGTCGGGACGTCGATCTTGCGGGCCAGGCGCCACAGCGAGTGGGTGCCGGGGACGTACGACTGGAGGAAGGACGCCATCAGGCCGCGGTAGGTCTGGATGTAGGCGCTGTTGTTCCACGGCACGGCGAGGCGCCGCCGGGCCTCGGCTATGGCCTCACGGCGGCGCTGCGGGTGGATCCTGTCGGGGTCGGCCCAGGTGCCGAGGAAGATCTCGTCGACGACCTGCTGCGGCGTGCGGCCGCGCATGGCGCGGTCCGCGAAGCGCGCCAGCTGCGGCAGGACCAGCATCGGCACGAACCTGGCCTGGTGGGAACGGCGCGGGTTGGCGAACGGCATGGCCGGGGAGATGAGGGTGAGGGAGCGGACCAGCTGGGGGCGGGTGCCGGCGAGGTAGACCGAGACGGCCCCACCGAGGGAGTGCCCGGCGAGGTGGACCGGGCCGCGCCCGGACTCGACGATCCAGGCGGCGATGTCCTGTGCGAGGGAGGGGATGGTGACGCGGCGGGCGGGGGCGGAGTGCCCGAAGCCGGGCAGGTCCACCGCGTCGACGAGGAGATGATCGGAGACGGCGTCGGCCAGGTCCGTCCAATTCTGAGCCGAGCCGCCGAGCCCGTGCACGAACACCGCCGGCTCGGCGTCGGGGCCGGTGGCCGGGGTGTGGCGGATGAACAGGCGGCGGCGACTCAGCTGGTGCTCGATGCCCGGCCACGGCGGGTGCGGGCGGACGGGAATACGAACCCTGTCCGCCTCCACCAGCCGCGCTCGCCTCATGAGAGTCAGTGTGCCACTTCGGCCGCCAATGCGGACAGTGTCGCCGAAACCACCGCGCGGAAGCGTTCGGCGGTCACGACCGAAGCGCCGGCGAGGCGGCGCACGGAGCGGCCGTCGAGCCACAGGACGACGACCACGGCGGTCTTGACCGGGCCGGTGGTGACGATGGAGGCGTGCTCCACTTCGACCCGTGCCTCGCTCGCTCCGAAGTAGGGGCGCAGGGCCTCCACTGTGGCCGCGGCGGCGGCGTGCTGGACGTGCCAGTCGATCGGCGGGACCGTCACCGCGCCGGCGGACTCGTAGTCGCCGACGGCGAGGCTCACGCTGACCTCGGCCTCGAGGCCGGCCGAGTCGATCTCGACGCGGCGCACTTCGACGGGGCCGACGATGCGCAGCTCGGTCTCGGCGGGCGCGGCCGGTTCGATCTCGGCCCGGGCCTCCTCACCGGGCTCGTCGAGCGTCTGCGGGCCGGGCGAGGTGGCGCGCTGCTCGGCGACGACCGCCGAGACGGCCGACTGGACCTCGTCGGGGTCGACGCCGTCCTCGAGCTCCAGGCGCAGGCTCGGGCTGCCGTCCGGCGCGGTCACATGGTAGGCGTCGCGGACCCCCGGAACCTGCCGCACCCATGCGAGCAGCTGCGCGGACTCGGGGTCGTTCGGCTCGTCCTCGCTGGTCACCGGCGGAGTGGGCTCGGACAAGGGCTGCCGGGACGTCGGCGGCGTGCGCGGCGGCACCTGCTCGGTGACCGGTCCTCGAACCGGGGAGGGCAGCGAAGGCGCGCTCGGCGTGGGGTTCGGGTTCGGGGGCGGACTGGGCGCCTGCGGGTCGACCTCGGTCACCGGGAGCGCGGCGGCGTTCGGGACCTGCTCGGTGCCTTCGCCCTGCGGTACCGACGGGTTCGCCGGCGTGGGTTGGCCGGTCGGCGCCGGGCCGGTGGCGCTCGGGGCGCTCGGCGCACCGGGCGGCGAGACGTGCCCGCCGGGGGTGCCGGGGGCCTGCGGGCTCGGAGGGACGCTGAACTGCTGGCCGGGCGAGTGGCCGAACTCGGGGTTCGGGCTGGGGGCCGAGCCGCGGTCGCGATTCGCGGGGCCGTGGTCGTGGTTCGCGTTCGGCGGCGTGGCACCGTGCTCCCGGTTCACGCCCGGAGGCGCACCGTGCTCCCGGTTTACCCCTTGGGGCGCACCGTGCTCCCGGTTCGCGCCCGGCGTCGCACCGTGCTCACGGTTCACGCCCGGAGGCCCACCGTGCTCATGGTTCGCGCCTGGCGGTGCGAACGGCGACTCGGGTTGCTGACGCTGCGACTCGGGCTGCTGATGCTGCGGCGCGGGCGGGATCGGCTCGAACTGATCGCCCTGCGTGTTGCGGCGGGTCGCGGGCATCATCGGGCCGGTCTCGGCGATCTCCACCGGCACGCCCGGCATCTGGCCGGTCGGCTCCTCGGAGTAGCGGTGGCGCCTGCCTCGGTCCGGATCGAAGCGGTACTGCTCCTGCTGCTGTCCGGCGCCGCGCTGCGCGCCGTCGTCGGTCTCCGCCGCGGGCTCCTCCGCTGGCCCCCAGGACCGGCCTATCCGACGGCGGGCCGGCTTCTCGTCTCCGGGCGGACGCTGCGGCTCTTCCGGGCGGTTCTGGTCATACACCACTAAGTTTCTCCTTCGTCTTCCCGCCTCGAAGGTACCGTGGCCGAGCTGGCGACGTGAAGCCGCTTCGAGGCGCCCCGTACGCTGGGAAGCTGGATTGAAGCTTCCGTAAACTTCGTCGGGATCGCAAGATTCGGCGACTGACGGATGAGCGACACAACGGAAAGAGGTCCCGAGGTGAACAGCGCTGGAGACGGCAGAGTCCGACTGCCCAGGAGCGAGCGCCGCGTGCAGCTGCTGCAGGCCGCCCAAGAGGTGTTCGTCTCGCACGGCTACCACGCCACCTCGATGGACGACATCGCCGAGCGCGCCGGCGTCTCCAAGCCGGTGCTTTACCAGCATTTCACCTCGAAACTGGAGCTGTATCTGGCGCTGCTCGACGGCCGGGCCTCCGAACTGGTCGGGCGCATCCGCGATGCCATGGACCGCTCCGAGGACAACAAGGAGCGCGTCTACGAGGCCACGCGCGCCTATTTCGACTTCGTCGACGCCCAGGGCGAGGCGTTCCGGCTCGTGTTCGAGTCCGACCAGCGCAACGACCCCGCCGTGGCCGAGCGCGTGCTCCGCATGGAGGCCGAGTGCGTGGCGGCGCTGTCCGACACGATCATGGCCGACACGCAGGTCGACAAGGCCCGCGCCGAGCTGCTCGCCACCGGACTGGTCGGGTCCGCCGAGGTCGCGGCGCGCAAGTGGATCGCCTCGGGCCGGGTGGTGCCCAAGGAGGAAGCGGTCGAGCTGATGAGCTCGCTCGCGTGGCGCGGCATCTCCCATTTCCCGCTCGAAGGCGAGGACGCCGCCGAGGAGGAGTGAGGTCCGTTCGCTCACGGCGCAGCCGCGATGGCGCCCGCGCGTCCGGCGCCCGAGTAATGTTGCATCGTCTGTAGACGTCAGAGGATTCTGTTTGAGGAGGGCCCGTGGAGGTCAAGATCGGTATCCAGTACGCCCCGCGCGAGCTGGTGCTCGAGAGCAAGCTGTCGTCGAAAGACCTGTCCGAGACGATCGAGGAGGCCGTCAGTGGCGGCGGTTTGCTGCGACTGGAGGACGTCAAGGGCCGCCAGGTGCTCGTTCCCGTGGAGAAGATCGCCTACGTCGAGGTCGCCGCGCAGTCGCCGAGGCCGGTCGGATTCACGGTCGACTCTTAGGAACCGTCACTTGCCCGGCCCGGAGCTTCGCGCTCCGGGCCGTTTCGCTGTCCCCGGGCGGGTCTATTCGGGGACGGTGAACGGCGCCGAGCCGTGCACGAACTCGCCGTCGCCGTCCTCGACGGGGTCGACGGCGACGCTGAAGACCCGATAGAGCTGGTTGTTGCTCACGACGATGTTCGGCTCGCCGCGGTTCTGACCGGGGTCGACCGGGTCGGCGGGGCTGGCGGCGATCCGCTCGGGCAGCGGCAGGCTGGCGGTGCCCGACTGCGCCTCGACCTGGGCGTTGTCGATCGCGACGCGGAACAGCTTCTCGTCGCTGCTCGGACTCACTCCGGCAACCCACACGAAGTCCTCGGAGCTCCAGGCGACGTCGGTGACCTGGGAGATGTTGAGGCCGATGCGGCGCGGTGGGTTGCCGATCTGGAGATTGCCGTCGGCGTCGTGGCCGAGCTGCACGGCCCAGGCGTGATCGCCCTCGACGTAGAGCAGGCGCCTGCCGTCGGGGGCGGCGGACAGGGCCGTGACGTCCTCGCCGGAGAGGACCTGGACGCCGCCGCTGCCGGTGTCGACGGCGGTGAGGACGCCGTCCTCGATCAGGATGAGCGTGTCCGGTCCCACCCATTGCGGGTCGTTGAGGTTCCCCGAGAGGCCCTCGAAGGTGGTCATGTTCCCCACGGCGCCGACCTGGAGCGTGTCCCCCTCCGATGAGGAGACGATCGCGGCGATCCGGTGGTCGCGGGCGACGGCGACCTGTTCGAGGCCGGGCGTGCTGAATCCGACCCACGGGTGGTCGGCCGAGGTGTTGGCGACCTGGTCGTTCTCGAACCGCCAGACCGTGTCCTCGGCGATGAAGTAGCCGATCTCGGAGGTGTCGCCGCCCGGCGGGATGGCGTTCCAGTCCCGCCAGTCCTGCAGGGTCCCCGAGGCGACGGCCTCGCCGTCGATGAGGAGCGTGAACTCGCCGGTGAGGCCGAGGCTCCAGACGACCTGGGCGGCGATCGCGTCGATCGTGCCGTCGTCGATTTCGGTGGTCTGGCCGGGCCTGAGGTCGATCTCGACGGCGCCGTCCTCGTCCTCGGTGATCGCCTGGGCGTCGGTGCCCGAGGGGATGGCCGAACGCGCCGACTGGCGGACCCACTCGGAGGTGCCCTGAAGCAGCCATCCGAGCCGGATGGTGGCGTCTCGGGTCGCATCGAGGCTGTCGTAGACCCAGCGCAGATCGGGCACGAGCACCTCGGTCTGACCGACGGCGCCGGTGGCCTGGAAGTACAGGGGCGCCTGCACGTAGGAGCCGGCGAACTGGGAGCCCAGCATCATGACCTGCTGCGGCAGGACCCTGATGTTCCAGTTCTCCTGGAGGCCGTCGCGCTCGAGGACGAAGTCCTCCTCGTAATCGCGGGGCGGGGTGTTCATGCGGACCTGCCCGTCGGGCAGGTAGGTCGCGGTGACCGAGCCGGTGACGGTCACGGTGATCGTCTCCAGGTTCGCGCCGTCGCCGAGGTGGTAGTCGACGTTGTCGAGCAGGCCGATGCCCTCGGCCAGCTCGGAGAACTCCTGGCCTTCGTCGGTGAACTCCAGGAGGCGCTCGTCGCGCCCCTCCGGGTCGCCGGCGGCGGCGCGCAGGAAGTTCTGGACGGTGCCGCTCGCGTCGGTGGTCGGCAGGAACAGTTCGGCCTCGACCGAGGAGGACTGGTCGAAGTCGGTGGGGGCCGACTGGATCGCCTCGGGCGCCGATGAGTCGGGGATGCCGCAGGAGACGAGCATCGGGGCCGCGGCACAGGCCGCGGCGACGGCGGCGACCTTATTTCGCATCCGGTGCCTCCTCGTCGATTCGGAGCGGGATCGGGGACGTGATGACGCGGTTGCCCGCCTGAAGCGGCAGGCTGAGGACGAACAGGGTGCCGCGTCCGGGCTCGCCGACGACCTTGAGGGTCCCCGAGTGCAGTTTCGCGTCTTCGAGGCTGATGGCCAGACCCAGGCCGGTCCCACCGGTCTTGCGGGTGCGGGAGGGATCGGCGCGCCAGAACCGGTCGAAGACGCGGTCGGCATGGCCGGGTTTGAGGCCGATGCCGTGGTCGCGGACGGCGACCGCGACGGCGGTGTCGGACTCGGCGACGGTGACCTCCACCGGTTTGCCCTCGGCGTGCTCGATGGCGTTGGAGACCAGGTTCCGCAGGATGCGCTGGACGCGCCGCGAGTCGACCTCGGCGACGACGCGGCGGGCCGGCTTGCGGACGGTGACGGTGACGCCGCAGTCCTCGGCGAGCGCCGAGTAGTGGTACACGACGTCGTCGACGATCGGGTTGACATCGACGGCGTCGACCTCGAGCGAGGCGAAGCCTGAGTCGAACCGGGAGATCTCCAGCAGCTCCTGGAGCAGGTCCTCGAAGCGGTCGATCTCGTGCTGGAGCAGCTCGGTGGAGCGCTTGGTGATCTGGTCGAAGTCGTCGCGGTTGTCGTAGAGCAGATCCGCGGCCATGCGGATGGTCGCCAGCGGCGTGCGCAGCTCGTGGGAGACGTCGGAAGTGAACCGCCGCTGCATCATCGACATCTCCTCGAGACGCCGGATCTGGCTCTGGAGGTTCTCGGCCATGAGGTTGAACGAGCCGGCGAGTCTGGCGAGGTCGTCGGATCCGCGAACCTCCATGCGCTCGTGCAGGAGCCCCGCGGCGAGCCGCTGGGAGGTGCGGGCGGCCTCGCGCACCGGAGTGACGACCAGGCGCGTGACCAGGGCGGCGATGACGCCGAGCAGGAGCACCAGGGCGATGCCGGCGAGCGCGAGGTTGGTGCGCAGGAGGCTGACGGCGTCCTGCTCGGAGTCGAGCGGGTAGTAGGCGTACAGCTCGAACTCGACGCCCAGGTCGATCGGTGATCCGATGACGAGGAACGGCCGCGACTGGGCGCCGTCGAAGTCGTAGGTGGCGTACTGGCTGGAGACCGAGCCGGAGCGCACCAGTTCGCGCAGATCGCTCGAGGGCGCGTCGATGCCCTCGGTGGGGTTGGACTTGACGGCCCGGTCGTCGGCGGTGCGGAGCATGATGAACGGCGCGAAGACGGGCTCCTCGGAGAGCTCGTTGACGACCTGCTGCATGGCCTGGCCGAGGTTGGGGTCGGTCGAGGTGTTGTAGGTGCCCAGGTGCTCGGCGGCGCGTTCGACGGCGTTGCGGGTCTCGTCGACGGCGGTCTCGCGCCGGTTGTCGAGCAGGCCCGTGGTCACCGATCCGGCGACGACGAAGCTGAAGGTGAGCACCAGGACGGTGGAGGCGATGAGGGTGGAGGCGACGACGCGCAGCTGGAGCGAGGCACGGAACCTGGCGACGATCGGCATCGCCGCGCGGTGCGCCGAGCGCATGATCCGCCTGCCGAGCCGCCTCGGCCAGTTCGGCTTGCCGCCCACTATCCCAATCCGGCTTTGTACCCGACGCCGCGAACGGTCTGGATGAGCTGGGGGCGCTCGGGGTCGGGCTCGATCTTGGCGCGCAGGCGCTGCACGTGGACGTTGACCAGGCGGGTGTCGGCGGAGTGCCGGTAGCCCCAGACCTGCTCGAGCAGCACCTGCCTCGTGAAGACCTGGCGGGGCTTGCGGGCGAGCGCCACCAGCAGGTCGAACTCGAGCGGCGTCAGCTTCACTTCGGCGCCGTTGAGGGTCACCTGGTGAGCGGGCACGTCGATCTGGACCTGGAGGCCGGGCTTGCCGATCTCCAGGCGTTCGGGCGTGACGTCATCGCCGCGGCGCAGGCGCGCGCGGATGCGGGCCACGAGCTCCTTGGGTTTGAACGGCTTGACGATGTAGTCGTCGGCGCCCGACTCGAGGCCGAGCACGACGTCGACGGTGTCGGACTTGGCGGTGAGCATGACGATGGGTACGCCGGACTCGCCTCGGATGGCCTTGGCGACGTCGATGCCGCTCATGCCGGGCAGCATGAGGTCCAGCAGGACGATGTCGGGGCGGTGCTCCTTGAACGCGGCGAGCGCCTTCTCGCCGTCGGTGACGAATGTGGGGGTGAAGCCTTCGGTGCGGAGGATGATGCCGAGCATCTCCGCCAACGCCGGGTCGTCGTCAACGACGAGTACACGTGCTCTCATGGACACCAGTTTTCCACCTCACATAAGCCGAGAGCACCACGGGTGGTCACCCGCGGTGCTCCCAACTGTATCGACTAACCGATCGGCTTTCCGGCCCGTGCGGGGTCCGAGCCCGAGGCGATGGCCTCGAACGGCTCGCGGCCGAGGCTGATTTCACCGAGCTGCACCATTTCGCGCTTGGTGAAGAATCCGACGATCCAGTCGGCGAGGATGCGGCTCTTGCGGCCGACGCCGGGCACGCGCGACAGGTGGTAGCCGCGGTGCATGAGCCAGGCGAGCAGGCCCTTGGCCTTGAAGCCGTAGGTGTTGGCGACGCCCTTGTACAGGCCGAGGCCGGCCACCGAGCCGATGTATTTGTGCTCGTACGGCTTGAGGGCCGAGCCGACGTGCTTGGCGTAGAGGTTGTCGGCCAGGACGTGCGCCTGCCGGACGGCGTGCTGCGCGCTGGGCGTGCAGTACGGCATCGGGAAGTCGGAGGTGTCGGGGACCTGGGCGGAGTCGCCCGCGCCCCAGGCGCAGTCGACGACCTCGCCGACCTGGGCGGTGCCGGCCTCGACGCCGGTGGCGACCTGGAGGCGGGTGTTGCACTCCAGGTGGCCCTTCGGGCCGATCGGCAGGTCGGTCTGCTTGAGCAGCGGGTTGGGCATGACGCCGGCGGTCCAGATGACGGTGTCGGAGTCGAACTCCTCGCCGTCGGTGAGGACGACGTGGCCGCCCTCGCAGGACTTCAGGGTGGTGCCCAGGCGGACGTCGACGCCGCGCTTGGTGAGCTGGCGGGCGGCGTAGGCGCCCATCTGCGGGCCGACCTCGGGGAGGATCTTGTCGGCGTACTCGACGAGGTACCACTTGATCTCGTCGGGGTCGATCTCCGGGTAGTTCTCGACGACCGTGGCCGTGAGGTCCTCGAGCTCGCCGAGGGTCTCGGCGCCGGCGAAGCCGCCGCCGACGGTGACGAACGTGAGCGCTTTGCGGCGGATGTCCGGGTCGGTGGTGCTGGCGGCCACGTCGAAGCGCTGGAGGACGTGGTTGCGCAGCCAGATGGCCTCGCCCATCGACTTGATGCCGATGGCGACGTCGGCCAGGCCGGGGATCGGCAGCGGCCGCGAGACCGAACCGGGGGCGACGACGATCTCGTCGTACTCGATCTCGCGGGTCGGACCCGCGATCGGCTGCACGGTGAGCTTGCGACCGGCGTGGTCGATCTCCGTGACGCCGCCGGTGACGATGGTGCAGCGCTTGAGCGCCTGGCGCAGCGGCACCACGCCGTGGCGTGGAGAGATGTTGCCTGCGGCCGCCTCGGGCAGGAACGGCTGGTAGGTCATGTGCTGGTTGGGGTCGATGACCATCAGTTCAACATGACCGCGCTTGATGTCGCTCTTCAGCTTCTTGCTCAAGCGTTCGGCAACGTAAAAACCGACGTGACCGGCACCTATCACGACTATACGTTTCACGTGTTCAATTCTGACTACCGCGAGCTCGGGTTGTGTAGGGAACGCGCGAGGACGTAGATCACGGTGACTGCCGCCACCATTCCGATACCCACCGCGACCGCCGGGGCGATCGCGGCGAAATAGGCGGTGAACAGGGCCAGAACTCCAGCGAAGCCGAGCGTCGATGCCGAGACGATCCCCAGGTGGCGGGCCCAGGTGAGGATGATCTCACCGTCCACGGCAGTGGTCGTTCGGAATCGCTGGGCGATGGCCGCGGCCGAATGCCCCGCGTACAGCAGCACGGCGGCGGGCGCGGCGATCCACAGGCTCGGCTCGTGCTCCGCGTACAGGCTCGTGGTCAGCAGCCAGGAGCCGATCACGACGCCGGAGGCGGCGAGCGGGGCGGCGCCTGCCGGCGCGAGGGCCGCGGCGAGCGACACCGCGGCGGCGAGGACGGCGAAGACCGCCGACGACGACCAGTGCGGCGGCACGACGAGCTCGGCGGCGATGAAATAGGACAGTCCTACGGTGACGCGCAGCAGCACCGCGGCGGGGGCGAGGCGCCGCAGCCACGAGCCGACGCGCCTGCGTCCGGCCCGCGCCCGCAGTCGCATGCCGTCGCGGAGCGCCTCGAGAAGGCCGCGCTGGACGTCGCTCACCGGTACCGCCTCCTGACCAGTTCGGCGAGCACCGTGTCGAGCGAGGCCGCGCCCTTCCACGGCTCCACCGCGACGCCGAGGTCCCGCAGCTCCATGATGGTGTTCGATCGACTCAGGCGCCACAGCCGCTCCGCATACGGCGTCCAATGTGTGCGCCCGGGAGGGGAGACGTAGTCGGGCAGGGTGTCGACGCACAGCACCGGGCGCCCGGCGCGCGCGAGCGAGGCCACCAGTGCGATGGAGCGCTCGCCGAGGAGCGGCGTGAAGACCACGTGCAGCGAGCGGTGGTTGTCGAGTTGGCGGCGGAGCATCTCGACCGACGGCGGGAGCGGGTCCGGCGGGATATCGACCGAGGCGAGCCAGCGCAGGAGCGCCACGTTGTGGCGCCTGCCGGCCCCGGCGCGCATGCGCCGGCCGCGGGAGCCGAACTCGATGCAGCCGACGCGGTCGCCCTGGATCGCGTAGTGGGCGGCGACGGCCCCGGCGGCGCGGACGGTCAGGTCCGCGACGGAGGCGGTGCCGTCGATGCCGCCGGACTCGCCGGCCTCGAGCTGGAGGTCGAGGATGAGGGTGACGTCGGTGTCGCGTTCGGACAAGGTCGCGTTGACGTACAGCTCCTGTGAGCGCGCGGAGGTGCGCCAGTCGATACGGCGGAGCCGGTCGCCGGGCTGGTAGAGCCGGACCTCGGCGAGCTCGCCGGAGTCGCCGAGGCGGCGGGAGCGGTGGACGCCGGCGACGCCGTCGGCGAACGGCAGGGACTCGTCGGATTCGAACCAGTCGGGGACCGGGAGCACCCACACCTTCGCGCCGGGCAGGCTCTGGACGGTGGTCTCCAGCAGGCCGCCGCAGGAGAAGGACTGGAGGTGGACCGGGCCGAGGTGGTGGCCGCCCCAGCGCCTGGCGCGGCCGGCGACGACCATCTCGCGGGCGGTGGAGGCGGGTATGCGCTCGGCGAAGTCGCCGCGCCCGATCTGGAGGTCGATCCAGGAGTCGGCGGTCGCCGTGACCAGCGTCGTGACGGGGGCGGGCTCGGGATTGACGACGGTGAGCACGGCCGAGGCGGTGCCGCCTTCGGCGCAGGTCTGGTCGCCGGCGTCGAGCGAGGCCTGCGGCGCTTCCGTGGGCCGCTCGCGCAGGAGCAGGGCGGTGCCGACGACGAAGGGGGCGGCGATGAGCGCGAGGTCCACGCGTCCGAACGCGACCGATCCGAGCAGGCAGACCGCGGCGAGCGTGACCGCGCGCGTGAGGGAGGCGGTGCGCCGCCACTCGACCGGTCGCTCGTGTTCGCGCCGCTGGGGCGCCCGCGCGTTGTCGGTGCGCAGGCGCAGCGCGGGGTCGGCTGCCAGGCTCATCGTTCGGCTGTGGTCTGGCTGTAGCTGGGGCTCTGGGCGGTCTGGGGTGCTTCGACGCCGCCGCAGATGTCGGTGATGACGCTTGCGGGGTCGATGCGGCGCATCCACAGTTCGGGGCGCAGGGTGATGCGGTGGGAGAGCGCGGAGGCGGCGACGCCCTTGACATCGTCGGGGGTGACGAAGTCGCGCCCGGCCAGGACGGCCAGGGCCCGGGCGGCGAGCAGAAGCGCGAGGGAGCCGCGCGGGGAGGCGCCGACCTGGAGCTGGGAGTGGTTGCGGGTGGCGGCGACGATGGCGACCATGTAGCGGCCGACGGAGTCCTCCACGGTGACGTGCTCGAGCGCCTCCTGCATCTTGACGAGGGTCGGGGCGTCGATGACGGGCGAGAGCTCGACGTCCTCCTGGCGGCGGCTCAGGCGCCGCTGGAGGACTTCCCACTCCTCGTGCTCGTTCGGGTAGCCGAAGGAGACGCGCAGGAGGAACCGGTCGAGCTGCGCCTCGGGCAGCTGGTAGGTGCCTTCGAACTCGACCGGGTTCGACGTGGCGAGCACGGTGAACGGCCGCGGGAGCCGGTAGGTCTCGCCCTCGACCGAGACCTGGCGTTCCTGCATGGCCTCGAGGAGGGCCGACTGGGTCTTCGGCGGGGTCCGGTTGATCTCGTCGGCCAGCAGCAGGTTGGTGTGGACCGGGCCCTTGCGGTAGACGAACTCGCCGGTCTTCTGGTTGTAGAGGAAGGAACCGGTGACGTCCGCGGGCAGCAGGTCCGGCGTGAACTGGAGGCGCCGGAAGTCCAATCCGAGGCTCTGCGCGAAGCATCGGGCGGTGAGCGTTTTCCCGAGCCCCGGCAGATCCTCCAGGAGGATGTGGCCGCCGGCGAGGATCCCGGCGAGCACGAGCTTGAGCGAGGACTCCTTGCCGACGATGACCGACTGGACGGACTTGAGGACCGCCTGGGAGTGCCGGGCCACCTCGTCCAGGCTGATCGGCGGGGCGTCGTTGTGCTGCATCAGATCTCCTCGATCTTCGTGAGGTACTCGTGGAGCTGCCATTCGGTGGGGCAGTCGCTGACGGGGCTGGTGAGGAACGCGTGGGTGCGCTCGCCGAGGAGCTCGCGGCACCGCTCGGGGTCGGAGCCCAGCGACAGGCCGTGCCGCAGGCGCAGGCGTTCGTCGACGAGCTCGACCAGGCGCTGCTTGGCCTTGCTCTCCTCGAAGCGGCCGGGCTTGGTCTCGGCGAAGATGAGCTGGTCTTCCCAGCGGTTGACCTCGATGAAGGGGCGCCATGTGGGGGCGTTGACGATGCGGGTGGTGAGCTCGGGGCCGGGCTCGGTGTCGGGACGCATCGAGGAGACGATGGTGCTCGCGACCAGTGCGGCGAGGGCCAGCAGGACCAGTTGCCACAGGGAGACGTCGAGGCCGGAGAGCCGGGCGAGGCCCCAGAAGGCGCCGGCGGCGGTGACGACGCCGACGGCGGGCCAGAAGCGGAGCCGCCCGAACGGTGCGAGGAAGTCCTTCATCGCGTCTCCCGGACGCCGAGTTGGCGTTGGAGGTCGACGAGTGCGGCGCGGGCCCGGTCGCGGTCGCTCTCGCCGACGTCGTGGGGCGAGTACCGCGCCACCAGGTACGCCTCCGACAGCTTCCGCAGCGACTCGCCGTCCAGCTCATGGTGCTGCAGCAGCTTGCGAACCAGGTCCGACGGGGTGTCCGAGGCCTCACGGGGGATGCCGACGCGCTCGCTGGCGTTCTCGAAGTGGACCCAGCAGGCGATGATGGCGCTGCGCGGGTCGGTGCCGAGGTCGATCTCGGCGAGTCCGGCGGCGACGGCCTGCTCGACGAGGGCCACGTCGTGGTGCAGGTACTCGGGCTCGGGTTCGGGACGGTGGTCGCCCGCTTGGGTGTCGATGATCCACCACATGATGCGCCGCGCGATGACGATCAGCAGCAACGCCACCGGGATGCCGACCAGGATCGACAGGAGCAGCCACGAGACCCAGGGCGGCAGGGAGGAGCCCTCGTCCTCCGCCATGGTGAAGGTCTCGGTGGGAAGCGGGATCTCGGTGGTCTCCTCCGGTCCGGGAGGCGCGTGGGTGCCCTCGGCCTGGAACGGGATGTCGCCTTCGCGCCACTGGACGCCGGTGCCCTGGGCGGCGAGACCGACCACGACGAGCGCGGCGACGGCGACGGCGACGGGGAGCCAGCGGCGGCGCATCAGGATGCGCCCCGCCGCTGCGCGGCCCGGCCCGGGCCGGCTTCCGGCACGTGGTGGGCGACGGCATGAGTCATGAGGGACCTCAAGGGGATGACTTCAACTGGTGTTGCGGTGACGCCCACCATATCGTCACAAGCGCTCACCGCCCAACGACCCTGCTCACCTCCGGTACCGATTGGCGAGGTACTCCTCGACCGCCGCTCGGCTGCTCAACCATCGACCGGACTCGTTCTTGGCCGCGCGAAGTCTCCCGCGGATCGCGGCGGCCCGCAGCGAGGGCTCATTCACTTCATCGGTCACGAGACTCGCCAATGGCACCAACTGCTCACGAGTCGCGAGCGCCGGCAAGGCGAACCGCTCGATACTGTCCAGCACCTGGCGAACCAGCAACTCGGCGAGACTCGCGAGGTTTCCCGAATCAGCCGCTTGAAGGCAGTCGAGGTAGCGATCTCGCTGCCGCTTTTCGATGACCACCGGCGTGAATCCCCGCCGGACCAGCAGCAGATTGAGAAGCAGACGGCCGGTACGGCCGTTGCCGTCGATGAAGGGATGGATCTGCTCGAACCGATGGTGAAGGTAGGCGAGCCGTTCCATCACATGCCCACCGGGAAGTGAGTCCATTTCACAGGCCTGATCCACCCAGGTTCGCATCTGGGAATCAACCTCTGTCCAGGACGGCGGCTTCATGCCGCCGGGGAACCTCGCGATCTGGTGGCGCCGGAAATCACCGGGGCCTTCTTGCTCGGAGGCATGTGGATGCGGTTCGACCTCCCAAAGCAGCCGCATGGTCTGGTAGTGGACGTTGCGGACTTCCTGCAAGGTCAACAGAGGCTGACCCGCCTGCCTGGTGCTTCCCCGCCTCGCCTGTCCGTACACCCACCTGGCCGCGTCCGCGTAGCCTCTGACCTCTAGGTACTCGACCATCGGCTTCGCATGGGTTGTCCGGCCCCGTTCAAGGAGCTGCTCGACGTCTTCTAGAGCGAGTGTGTTGCCCTCGATGGCCGTGCTGTGGTGTGTGTCGCGATGCCACAGGTCCGACCAGATGTCAGCGGCCTGCTCCTCGCTCGGGAGACCGCCGTAGTCCTCATTGAGCTGGGCGATTGCAGCATCGAGGCGCTCGTACAGCGAGCGCCGTGAGGGTCTTCCACGGGGAGCCATCATTCTCACAAAAGAGTTCGGAAACTAAAAATTAATTGTACCGAACACTTTTGCGTTCACGAGAGAGGAACCGCCGAGGACTTGAACCTTTCAGGCGCCGAAGCAGACGAAGGGGTGCCAAGGGCGGTTCTCCCCCACCGCGGCGAGGGCCTCGGCAGGGGTCGCTCCGGCGGCGCAGCGGCGGTGGTAGTCGATCATCATCTCGGCGGCGAGGTCGTCGGGGACGCGGCCAAGGCTGGAGACGACGGTCGAGGTGCCGGCGTGGAGGAGCGCGGCGGTGAAGCCGAGCGTCTCATTGCCGACGGCGACGGTGGACCGGCCGAGGTCGCACGATGAAAGCACGACGTGGCCGGGCGGCTGGTCGAGGCCCAAGAGTTCGTAGGCGTTGAGCGGGCCTTGCCGGAAATCGAGCCGCGAGAACAGGACATTGTCCGGCTCATGGTGTCCGTGTGCAGCGAGATGGGCAACGGAGGCACCATCGAGAGCTTTGAGGACGAGCTCTGGGTCGGATTCGTCAGCCCTCATGAGGTACGCCGAGGGGTAGAGATCCGCGATCGCCTCGATCTCATTCCCTGCAGTATTCAGCGCGGGGCCGGCAGCGACGAGCGCTGGACCACTAGGGACCCGACGACTGGCGGCTCGCCACCAGGCTTCGGAAGAAGGAGCGACAGTAACGGCACGCCCGCGTAGCGGAGGAAGCAGTGACCAAGGTACCCAAGCGATCTGGCTATGGGGAACGATGACGACTTGGTGGTCGCCGACAAACTCGCTGATGGGCTTCCAAATGCCTTCGGCCAACGTCTCAGCGTTACGCCGAAGCGATCCCTCGACACTGACCCGCAGTCGATCTGGAAGTTTGAAGGCGGATCCGAGCGCATCAAGGTCCGCGCCAAGACGCCGCCCAACCTCCGCGGCGGCCCCCAGTTCCATGAGCTGAACGTGCCGAAGCACGTCACCGCCGGCAAGCACCGCGCGCAGATACCCGCCGACTTCGAACAGGTTGACCACTACGGTCTTCCGCTCTTGAGCGAGCTCATGGATGGCTCGAGGTGAAATGGGGTCAGCCTGCTGCCCAGGGCCTCGTTGACCACGGTCGTAGGCGCGAATTTCCTCCTCAAGCTCGTGAACGCGCTGTAGTGCTTCTGCATCGGCTCGTTCAGCCAACTGCGCGTCCCAAAGTCGCTGCCGGGCTTGCCTGAGACGACCCAGGGCTTCACGAGCATCTGGGTCGGCACTGGTCTTGACGGGAGGAATACGCAGCCCTTGGGCTCGCGAACGCTCGACCCATTCCAGCATCGTCATAGGACTTTCGCTCTTGGCAGCGAGAATCAGGCCCTTACTAGCCAACTGGATCCCCAACGCTGAAACGCCGGCCTGAAACTCAACCGATCCGAACTCGGAGCGATATTCGTTGAGCATGTCCAGCCCTGCAATGAGGTGTGGGAATGGATCGAGACCATCAGCTTCAGCAAGCTCCGCAAGCGCAAGATACCTCGCCAAGCTGGCAGGTAGCACATCATAACCATTGCTCGCAACAGGACTGATAAGCCGACTCGATGCGGCAGCGAAATCCCCCATTCTGATATATGAGCGAGCCGCGAGTATCCTGGCTTGCTCAAGTCTGAACTCCCAACCACGGCTCTCCAATGCCGAGCAGAGCATATCGACCCTTGTCGCGAAATCGGGACCATCTTGGCCTGCATCGAATTGCGCCTGCAACACTAGCAATCGTGCCAGGAACGACCAGGTTTCTATGCCTTGGTCGTACAGAGAGTTCATTGCCTGCCTAGCCCATGCCCCTGCCGCATCTAGATCCCCTGCTTCGTATGCGACGACCGCGCGCCGAAACTCGGCGATAGCAGCGGCGCGCATGTTGCCATGTTGCCGCCAGCTGGCAATCGCTTCAGCCCAATGATCGCCGGACTGTCGGTACATTCCGACCTTCATCATAGCTTCCGCATAGGAGTCGTTCACGAATGCTTGAAGTTCAGGGGCGTGTCGCCGGTACAGCTTCCTGACCTCTTCAAACGCAGTGATTGCACGGGTGACGTCCCCGAGGTCCAACCACATCAGGGCTTCCGCATGAAGGGCCTTAGCCGAATGTACGTGGTGTCCCGCAACCGCGAACAGTTCACGAGCTCGCTGTTCGCTGTGCAGCGCTTTCTGCAGCTCACCGAGCTCCCGCCACACTGCTGCCCGATTATGGAACAACGCTCCGTAGAGCCAATCAGGGCCGTGAGTCTGCAGCAACGGTTCAGCCTCGTCAAACCACCTGAGCGCCTGCGCGAGGCGGCCGTTCTGCCAGAGAATAAAGGCGCGTTGGTGCAGCAGCATCCCGCGGTCGGAGAGGGTGGCGCATGCTTCGGCTTGATCGAGCATTGCCAATCCGGCCGGCGCGTCACCAGAGAAGGCCAGACCCGGTGCTCGAATTGCCAGGATCATCACCGTAAGACGCGCAGTGGCTGTTCCTGGCGGCGGGGGATTCTCCGGGTCCCACCCCAGTAGCGTAAGCGCTTGCTCAAGCGACTCCGTGGCTTCGGCAATCCGACCGCGTCGCTGCAGACGCTGACCGCGAGACAGGAGACGCCAGGCGCGAGGAAGCATTCTTCACATGCTACAGCCGCACAGCGGGTGTCACTACCACCGCTGGCAGCCCTCCTCTCTGCAGTTCCGCGTCCGGGCGAATGACCATTTGGAACATTTCTCCGTGAGGCAGCCCTTCGAGAACGAATCGACCGCTGTCTTCGGTCGAAACCCTTCGGACGCCCTGAGGGCTCCGCAATTCGATCTCGTAGGTGCCTTCTGGACCGATCCATCCGTCGAGTCTCACCTCCCCTGCTGAGCAGGGCCGAGGCGTAACCATGACCGTGACAGTCTCACAGTCGAAGGTGATGGAGGCCGGATCCCCCTGCCCCACCACCAGCTCGGTGTCGCCCCGGACAAGCGTCAATTCGGCTGATCTGGAGATCCCGGCAACTCGAGCGTCAAGCTCGGCCTCAAGCTCGAGCGCGAAAAGCACCCTCTCATTGAGGTCCCGCGGGACTGGATCATCCCTGTCATGAAGCTCGTTTATCACCGTCAGAATTCGCTGATCGCAGGAGTCCAACGGCTCGTTCTCACCCTGCCCGTCGTATTCACGCCGCGTCATCGTCCCGCTCCTCACCTCTGCTCCAGGCCGGATCGGCCAGCAGCGTCTTCCTCAGTTTGTTCAAGCAACGACCCCGTGTAGGGCCGATGCTTCCCCGCTTCATCCCCAGTGCTTCGGCGATGTCGTCATAGTCGGGCCGATCTACCGCCGCCACGTAGGAAAGCAGTCGGCGGCACCTTTCGGGCTGGGCAAGGAATGCACGTCGTACGGCCTCGTGGTCGGAACTTCGGACGAGGCCATCCTCAATACCCGCGATGACCGGTTCCTGGATGTCGATTGGATCGGCAGCAATCTCGCGGCGGGAGCCGCCGATCAATCTCCAGGCTTCGCGTCTGACGGTAGTGAGCAACCACTTCGTCAACGCACGCGGCTGTTCTAGCTTGCTTCCGTTGCACCACAGGCGAAGCCATGCCGTCTGGACCACATCGGAGGCGCTCTCGCGGTCAAGTCCCGCCCGACGCGCCGCTCGCCAAAGCAGCTCGTTCAGATCCTCGACCAGCATCCGTTGTGCTTTCATGTCGCCAGCGCGCGCAGCCAGATAGAGCTCTGCTCGTCGGTCATAGTCGACGGCAGCCGCAGTTTGAGCCGGAATCGCGTTCATTACTTCAGGCTAGCGGTTTCGCAACCGCTCCAGTGCCCCACGGGCGCGAGCCACAGCTTGGTCGGAGTTCTTAACTTCCGAGGGTCCGGCTTCCGACATCGCGTTCAGCCAGAAGGCTGCGGCCAGCGGTGCGGCGAACGACGTCCCGCCCCAGACCGCATAGCCAGCGGAGAAGTCGTCGGGGTCGTGACTTTCGCGGTAGCGGTCGGCGAATGAGGCGCGCGCCCTGCGATCGGGCATGAGCGACCCTTTGGCCTCACATGGAAACGTGCTCACGAGCCCGGCGCCCGTGGCGAAGCAGGCCACCCACGGGCCATCGTTTGAGAACATCGCAACGTTCCGATTCGGGTTCAGAGCACCTACGCTCAGCACTGGGGCCGTATTCTCTGGACGCGGGTGCGCGGCAAATGCGGCCGGGTAGAACGGCCGATCGGAAGACTGGTTCCCTGCTGCGGCGACAACCGCCACGCCGAGTTCGGTCAGCCGTTCGATGGCTTGCCTCATCCAGCCGCCCGGCTGGTCCTCGGGATTTTCATCGACGTAGCCGAAGGCGAGCACCACAACATCGACTCCGATCGCATCGGTGTCTCCGTTGCGCGCTGCCTCAACCTGGTCGGCCACATGGTGAAGTGCACCGACTACCTCATGTTCGTATGCGAGCCCATCATTGTGGACGACGCGCAGTGAGTACACCTGGGCGTCCGGGGCGATTTGGCGGATCAAGCCTGTCATGAAGGTACCGTGTCCGAAGTGAGTCGCCACCTCGCCGAGCAGCGTGTTCTCGTGGACCGGTCCCTCCCACGGCTCGTGGAGAGGAGGAGCGGGACTATCAGAGTCCTTGGCAAAGGCCTCTTGGAATGCCCGGTCGACAAGGACGAAAGCGTCCTCTCCAGACGAGCGATCTGCGACGTCGAATCCGGGGTGTTCCTGCGGTACACCGGTATCAAGGATCGCTACCCGGATACGGCGGTCCAACGATCGGCGCGGTGGCATCGGATTCACCATGTCCACCGGGATACGCCCGAGAGGCTGGAGATTGCCAGAGCCCGGTGGCTCGGCTTCGCTGATTCCTGGAGTGTTGCATGATATGAGGAGGTGTTCCAAGTGGACTTTCTCGGCAAGTTCCGAATTGAGGCGTCCCTCACCTGCGGCGGTGCGCAGCGATTGGAGCAGGCCCCAGGCGTCAACGGCGGCGGGATCACCGTGCCCGGTAAGGGAAACGGGGACCCGCTTCGCGCCATGGCGGGAACCCACATGGCTTGCCGCCTGACATTCGAGCCGCAGGCCTATCGGCCGCACCGCTCCTTCCAAGTGCTGTCGGGCGGATTCGTCATCCAGGATCGATTCGTCGATCAGCAGGCGGTCGTAGCGGTAGATCGTCCCCACTGGCATCGGGGCACCGGGAGCGCGCACGACTTGGCCAGGGCGCAGTACGCGCCCTTGGTGTCGGTCGAGGCTTGTAGCGGGCAGACTCGGCACGCCGCTCATACGGTCGCGTCCTGGGTTCGGCTCCAGGTGGGGTTCTTCGTTGGAGAACACCAAACGCATGGGAGCTCCTCTCGTTTCGGGGGGTGTTATGCGATTGTCGGGCTGAGGAACACTCTCCTCGCGGTTCATTCTCCTCAACTTCTGCCAGGTTGTGGGTCCCGGCGATGTCCGCTTGGTCGGGAGGCGCTCAGGCCCGGAATACGGCTGTCGTCACGGCCTGGACGGTTTTCAACCGCGTTCATCACAAGAAGAGACCGCATTCGTGCGGGAGATACACGGCATCGCGGACTTTTTTCGGACGGTCGGCTCCGAAAAATTGGCACACGACATCACCGCGCCGGTGTTGCCACTGCGGCGCGGAGCCGGGTGTCTACTGATGGATACGGAAAGGCAGCGGCTGGGGTGGTAACGAGCAGCGCGCTCGGCTCGCAGCCGAGGAAAGTCGGGCCTGCTTCCGAGCTAGCCGCGTTTCGGCTCCTCTTCGAGGACTTCGACGACCGGCTCGTCGTCCCAGGTCTCGATGTCGAACTCGCCGTCCTTCACGCCCTCGACGAAGGCCTCCCACTCCGACGGCGTGTAGATGAGGACGTCCCCTTCGGGGTCGTCGGCCATGCGCAGTGCGACGAGCCCGTTGTCGGCGTAGCCGATCTCCAGGGCCGCCGGGGTCCCGTCCTCACGCTTCGTGCGTTCCCACCGGGCCGCCGCCGTGTCGAACTCACCCTTGAGCGGGTGCTCACGCTTCGTCATCGCCCAAGCATAAGGGGCCCGGACCATGCGGCCCGAGCCCCATATCGCTGATCGCTAACCCTGGTGCGGGTAGCGCCAATCGGTCGGCGGGACGAAGTTCTCCTTGATCGAGCGCGGGCTCACCCAGCGGACCAGGTTCTGCCACGAGCCGGCCTTGTCGTTGGTGCCCGAGCCCTTCGAGCCGCCGAACGGCTGCTGGTTCACGACCGCGCCGGTCGGCTTGTCGTTGACGTAGTAGTTCCCGGCCGCGTAGCGCAGTTCCTCACTGGCCCAGGCGATCGCCCGGCGGTCGTTGGCGAACAGCGCGCCGGTCAGCGCGTACGGGGCGATGTCGCTCGCCTCCTTGACGACCGACTCGAAGTCCGCGTCGTCGTAGACGTAGACGGCGTGGATCGGCCCGAAGTACTCCTCGGTGAACAGCTCGTGCGTCGGATCGGTCGCCTCGATGAGCGTCGGCTGGACGAAGTAGCCCTCGGAGTCGTCGGCCGAGCCGCCGGTGAGCACGGTGGCCTTGTCGTCGTCCGCGATCCGGTCGAACAGCGCCGTGTGCTTCGCGAAGGCCCGGTCGTCGATGACGGCCCCGCCGAAGTTCGAGAAGTCGGTGACGTCGCCGTAGGTGATCTCTTCGGTCATTCCCAGGACGATGTCCCTCAGGCCCTTGTTCCACAGCGACGCCGGCATGTAGGTCCGCGAGAGCGCCGAGCACTTCTGGCCCTGGTACTCGTAGGCGCCGCGCACCATCGCCACCGCCAGCTGCTGCGGGTTGGCGCTCGGGTGCGCGATGATGAAGTCCTTGCCGCCGGTCTCGCCGACGATCCGCGGGTAGGCGTGGTAGCCGGTGAGGTTCTCCCCCACCGTCCTCCACAGGTGCTGGAAGGTCTTCGTCGAACCGGTGAAGTGGATGCCCGCCAGGTCCGCATCGGCGAGTGCCACATTCGACGCGGACTGCCCGTAGCCGGTCACCATGTTGATGACGCCCGGCGGCAGCCCGGCCTCGAGGAGGACGCGCATAAGGAAATGCGCGGCGAACTGCTGGGTCGGCGACGGCTTCCACACGACCGTGTTGCCCATGATCGCCGGGGCCGTCGGCAGGTTCCCGGCGATGGCGGTGAAGTTGAACGGCGTGATCGCCAGGACGAAGCCGTCGAGCGGCCGGTGGTCCATGCGGTTCCACACGCCCGGGGAGGACTTCGGCTGCATCCGGTAGATGCCCTCGGCGAAGCTGACGTTGAATCGCAGGAAGTCGATGAGCTCGCAGGCGGAGTCGATTTCGGCCTGCGCGACGGTCTTGGACTGGCCGAGCATCGTCGCGCCGTTGAGGACGTCGCGGTACGGCCCGGCGATGAGGTCGGCGGCGCGCAGGAAGACGGCGGCGCGGTCGGCGAACGGGGTGCGCTGCCAGTCGCGGCGGGCGGCCTTCGCGGCGGCGACGGCGTCGGCGACCTCACTGTCGGTGGCCTCGCGGGCGACGCCGAGGACGTGCGAGTGCTTGTGGGGCTGGACGACCTTGATCTCGGCCCCGGTGCCTTGGCGCCACTCGCCGGAGATGTTCATGTCCAGTTCGAGCTGGGTGCCCGCGAGCTCCGAGAGCTTCTTTTGGAGACTCTCGCGCTCGATGCTGCCCGGAGCGTAGGTTTTGACCGGCTCATTCTCCGGAGTTGGGACGTTAAACAAGGCATCCATCGCACTCTCCCGTTGATTCGATGGCTATTGCAGGCATGTCTCTGCGATCCAGAGGTTACCTTACGAGCTCCCCTAACGCCATCTTCGCACAGTCGCGACGCGGCGACACAGCGCGAGATGAACAAATACGACCCCGGTGTGATGTAGCAGTCGACAAGCGGAAACGTACCCTGGGCTAGTGACCGATACACAGGATTCGCGCCTCGAGACCGACGTCGACGCCGACGTTCCCCGGAAGCGGCCGCGCCGCGGCCGCGCCGCCCTGTGGGCGCTCGGTGTCGGCGCGCTCGCCTCGCTGCTCGGCGTGCTCGTCTCGCTGTACAACCTGACCGGCATGGCCGACGGGCTCGACGAGACGGGCGCGATGATCTTGGCGCTGAGCCTGTTCAGCCCCATCATCATCGCGATGTTCGCCGGCGCCGTCGGCGGAACCGTCGCCGGGCGGCTCCCGGGCCCGCGTCTGCCGCTGACCGCCGCCGGATTCAGCGCCGTCGGCCTCACCGCCGCGGGCGTCGCCTACGCGATGTTCGGCGTCGACGCCTCGATCGCGCTGGCGCTCGGCCTGCTCCTGCTCGGCTCCTCGCTCATCGGCGGCCTGTTCGCACTGCCGCGCCACAGCGCGCCGGTCATCGCCGGGCTTCTGGCAACGCTCGTGCTGCTCACGCTCATGTTCCTGCGCGGCCTGCTCGAATCGTCCTCGGTCAGCCTGTTCAGCGACCCGCTCGACCAGTACGGCGCGCTCGGCACCATCGCCCCGTTCATCGCGGGACTGGTGTGCGGGTTCTGCGCCTTCCTCTTCCTGCGCAAGGCCGGCGCGAGCAAGCGCCTGTACGGCTACCTGTTCGCCGGGGCCGTCCCGGGCGCCATCTGGCTGCTGTCGACGATCATCGCCCAGGTCGGCGTCGAGATCGTCCTCGCGCTCGGCGTCGAGGAGGTCTCCACGCTCGACAGCGCGTTCCTGACGCTCACCTTCCAGTGGCAGTACAACGGCGCGATGACCGTCCTGTTCGCCGGCGCCCTGTGCGCGGTGCTCGCCTACGGACTGCTGCTGCCCAAGGCCGAGAGGACGTCGTCGAGCTCCGACGGCGCGTACCAGTCGAGCATGTGAGCCTCAAGGGCCTCCAGGTCCGGTTCCGGTGAGGCGAGGAGCTCGGCGGCGTCCGCGTCGTCGATGTGGATCGCCGCGACCTTCCCCCGTTTGACCGTGCCGTTCAGCTCCGCGGCGGTGCCGCTGCGGTGCTCGGTGAGGACCGCCTCGGGCACGTCCGCCGAGACGACGGCCCGCCTCGGGGCCTGAGCTGCCAACAGCGCCGCCGACGCCATCGCGGCGTCGGTGAAGGCCGTGTACTCCAGGTCCTCGACGTCGGCCTCCGGGTGCGCCTGGCGCAGCACGCCGGTGACCGTGTGGACCGGCTCGTCGGATTCGAGCTCTCCCGTTTCGGCCAGCGTGCGCAGCATCGCCGCGTTCGCCGGTACGTAGATCCGCCTCATGCCGCTATTGTGCGGCCCCGCCGGGCGCTCCGTGGCAGCGCTTGTACTTCTTGCCCGAACCGCACGGGCACGGCGCGTTCCGGCTCGGCTCGTTCGAGGCCTGGCGCTGGTTCGGGTTCGCCTGCTTGGCCGGCGGCGCGGTGGTCGCGGCGCGCGGCCCCGAGGAGCGCACGCTCTTCGGGGCGACCTTGGCGCTGCCCTTGGAGCCGACGCCCGGGGTGCGCTTGACGGCGCGCTTGCCCTGGAGGGCCTTCGGCGGGCGGACGGGGGTCTCGCCCTTGTCGTCGGTCTCGCGGACGACGGTGGCGCCGGTGCCGGCCGCACCGTCGATCGAAGGCGAGGACAGGCGCAGCTGTTCGGGCCGCTTGAGCGGCTCCAGGCCGCGGATCTCGGCCTCCGGCTCGCCGGCCTGGCCGGCCTCGCCCTCCTTCGGGCGCGACTTGAGCTCGGCGTTCATGAGGAACCTGACGGTGTCCTCCTTGATGCCGTCGAGCATCGTCTGGAACATGTCGTAGGCCTCGCGCTGGTACTCGATGACCGGGTCGCGCTGGGCGTAGGCGCGCAGGCTGATGCCCTGCTTGAGGTAGTCGACCTCGTACAGGTGCTCGCGCCACTTGCGGTCGATGGTCTGGAGCATGACGCGCCGCTCCAGCTTGCGCAGCGTGTCGGCCCCGAACTCCTCTTCACGCGTGGCGTAGTAGGCGTGGGCGTCCTCGCGGATGGCCTCCAGGAGCACGTCCGGTTCGAGGCTGTCGATGCCGCCGACGCGTTCGACGAGCTCCTTGTGGGTGATCTGGATCGGGTAGAGCTGCTTGAAGGCGCTCCAGAGCTCGTCGAGGTCCCAGTCGTCGGGGTAGCCGTCGGCGGTGGCGCCGGCGACGTAGGCCTCGACGACGTCGTCGATCATGTGCTCGACCTGGTCGTGGACGTCGTCGCCGCGCAGCACCTTGAGCCGCTCGTCGTAGATGACGGTCCGCTGGTTGTTCATGACCTCGTCGTATTTGAGGACGTTGCGGCGGATCTCGGCGTTGTGACCCTCGATCTGCGACTGCGCCGACTCGATCTGGCGGGTCACGAGCTTGGACTCGATCGGGACGTCGTCGGGGACGCGCAGGCGGTTCATCATCGCGCGCACGGCGTCGGCGTTGAACCGCTTCATCAGGTCGTCCGACAGCGACAGGTAGAAGCGGGACTCGCCCGGGTCGCCCTGGCGGCCGGCGCGGCCTCGCAGCTGGTTGTCGATGCGGCGCGATTCGTGCCGCTCGGTGCCCAGGACGTACAGCCCGCCGACGTCTTTGACCTCCTCGGCCTCGGCCGCGCAGATCTCCTCGAACTTCTTGAGGTTCTCTTCCCAGGCCTCGGCGTAGACCTCCTCGTCGGCCTCGTCGACGCCGCGGGCGCGCAGCTCGGCGGCGGCGAGGTACTCGGGGTTGCCGCCGAGCATGATGTCGGTGCCTCGACCGGCCATGTTGGTCGCGACGGTGACCGCGCCCTTCTGGCCGGCCTGGGCGATGATGTCGGCCTCTCGGGCGTGGTTCTTGGCGTTGAGGACGTTGTGCGGGACGCCCTTCTTCCGGAGCGACTGCGACAGCAGCTCGGACTTCTCGACCGAGACGGTGCCGACCAGGACCGGCTGGCCCATCTCGTGGCGTTCGACGATGTCCTCCACGACCGCGGCGTACTTGGCCTCTTCGGTCTTGTAGATGACGTCGGGCCGGTCGTTGCGGATCATCGGCTTGTTCGTGGGCACCGGGATGACGCCGACGCCGTAGACGCGGTGGAACTCGGCGGCCTCGGTCTGGGCCGTACCGGTGATGCCGGCGAGCTTGTCGTACATCCGGAAGTAGTTCTGGAGGGTGGTGGTGGCGAACGTCTGGTTCTCCTGCTTGATCTCCACCCCTTCCTTCGCCTCGATGGCTTGGTGGATGCCCTCGTTGAAGCGGCGTCCTGGCAGCACTCGGCCGGTGAACTCGTCGACGATGAGCACCTCGCCGCCCTCGGAGACGATGTACTCGCGGTTGCGCTCGAACAGCTCGCGGGCCTTGATGGCGTTGTTGAGGTAGCCGACCAGGGGCGTGTTGACCGAGTCGTAGAGGTTCTCGATGCCGAGGCGGTCCTCGACGCGGGCGACGCCGGACTCGGTGATGGCGATGGTGCGCTTGGAGTCGTCGACCTCGTAGTGCTCGTCGCGCTTCATCGAGTCGACGATCCGGGCGAACTCGGTGTACCAGCGCTTGTTGTGCTCGGCGGGGCCGGAGATGATGATCGGGGTGCGGGCCTCGTCGACCAGGATCGAGTCGACCTCGTCGACGAGCGCGAAGTGGTGGCCGCGCTGCACGAGATTGTCGATCGAGTTGGTCATGTTGTCGCGCAGGTAGTCGAAGGCGAGCTCGTTGTTGGTCGAGTACGTGATGTCGCAGGCGTAGGCCTCGCGGTGCTTCTCCGAGCCCTCGCCGGGGAGCACTACGCCGACGCTCAGGCCCAGGAAGCGGTGGATCTCGCCCATCCATTCGGCGTCGCGCCTGACCAGGTAGTCGTTGACGGTGACCTGGTGGACGCCCTTGCCGGTGAGCGCGTTGAGGTAGACCGGGAGCGTCGAGACGAGCGTCTTGCCCTCACCGGTCTTCATCTCGGCGATGTTGCCCTGGTGGAGGGCGGCGCCGCCCATGACCTGCACGTGGTAGTGCCGCATGCCGCGGACGCGCTTGGCGGCCTCGCGGACCGTGGCGAACGCCTCGACCATGAGGTCGTCGAGGGTCTCTCCGTCGGCGAGGCGCTCCTTGTACTCGTCGGTCAGGGCGCGCAGCTCGGCGTCGGTCAGCGATTCGTACTCGTCCTCAATCGAATCGACGGCGTCGGCAATGACTTTGAGCCGCTTGAGCGCTCGGCCCTCGCCTGCTCGCAGTACCCTTTCGAACAACGACACGGAAAGTCAGCTCCCAGCAACGTCTCGGCCATAGAATCACGGGTGGATATCGCGTCCAATAGTACGCGTCCAAACCTGCTGGCCCCGTGCGCGCCGCCTGGGGCAGAATCGGTGCCTATGGAACCCGTCACCCTCGAAGCCGAAGGCCTGCGGCTGGTCGAATGGGAGGAGCGCCATCTCCCTGATCTGCAGCGAATCTACGACGACCCGCTGATCGAGCGGTACATGGTGATGCCGCTTCCTTGGTCTCGCCACTACCGCGAACGGTTCCTCGACCTGTGCGTCCGGCACTGGCGCGCCGACAACCCGCGGTGGGCCGTGGTCGACGAGGCGGAGGCGCTCGTGGGGTCGGTGGCGCTGACGCACGCGTTCACCCGCGAGGTCTCGATCACCTACCTGACCGCGCCGTGGGCGCGCGGCACGGGCGTCGCCCAGCGAGCGATCCGCGCCGCCTGCCGCTTCGCGTTCGACGAGATGGAGATGCAGCGGGTCGCCTGGGACGCGATCGTCGGCAACCACGCCTCGCGGCTGGCCGCGATCCGGGCGGGCTTCACCATCGAGGGCGTCTCCCGCAACGGCGTCAACCAGCGCGGCGTCTCCCGGGACTGTTGGGTGGGCGGGATCATCCCCGGCGAGATCCGCAGCGCGGACGACCCGCCGCCGGACTACGAGGTCTTCAAACGCCAGGCGGCGTTCTTCCTCGCCGAGCAGCCGGTCCTGGACACCGATGTGGCGGGTCTGCGGCTGCGGCGGCTCGATGAGCGTGACCTCGACGACCTCACCGCGGCCTGCGCCGATGCGGAGACGCAGCGGTTCACCACCGTGCCGCGCGGCTATACGAGGGAGCTCGCCGACTCCTGGCTCCGCACCTGCCGCGGGCGGTGGGACCGCGGCGAGTCGGTCCTGTACGTCCTCGCCGATGCCGAGGACCGCTACTGCGGCTCGGTCGAGCTCAAGCTGGGCGCGCCCGGCGAGGCCGAGATCGGCTACTTCAGCGCGCCGTGGGCCAGGGGCCGCGGCTGGATGACCGCCGCAGCGAAGCGCCTGTGCCGCTTGGGCTTCGAGGAGTTGTCGCTGGAGCGCATCGAGTGGCGTGCGGTGGTCGGCAACGAGGCGTCGCGGCGCGTGGCCGAAAAGGTCGGCTTCGTCATCGAGGGCGTGAGGCGACAAATCCGGCATCGTCCGGACGAAAGGGTTGACTCGTGGACAGGGTCCCTGCTTGGCTGATCTCGTGTATCTCATCGAGCCCGTCTCCACGTCCGCTTTCACGCTGCGGGCGGCGCCCGACCTGAAGCTCGACTGCGGCTTCGAGGCCGATCTGGTGGCGTTCGGGCCCGGGGAGGACGAGCCGTGGGGAGCGATCGCCTTGAGCGAGACCGACGCGGTGGTGTCGGTCCGGTTCTGGGTCGCGCCCGAGCGCCGCGGCGCGAAGCTGGCCGCGGCGATGCTCAGGGCCGTCGCGGGCCCGCTGTTCGACATCGGCGCCAGGCGCCTGGAGGTACGGGTGCCGGTGCGGGCGCTCGCGGGGATCCGCTCGGCGATGCGGGCCGGCTTCAGGCCGGACGGCGGCCTCCTGCGCTGTGGCGCGGCCGACGGCACCGACGCCTTGTGCCTCGGGCGGCTGCCGATCGACGGGCACGGGCCGGCCCCGCGGGCCCTGCCGGACCTGCCGGGCGGGGAGCTCACCGACGGGACGGTGTCGCTGCGTCCCTTGAACGGCGACGACTTCGAGGACCACCTGCGCCACCGCACCAGCCCGGACGTGTATTCGGGCGCGTCCCTCCAGTTGCCGCCGAGCGCCGGCGAGGTCGCCGACATGTGCGAATGGCGGGCGGCGACCGACTGGCTGCGTGGCCGCTCGGCGCTCATGGTCATCGACGACGGAAGCGGCTATCGTGGGACCATCGGCCTGTACGACGTCACCCGCGTCGTGGGGACTGCGATGATCGGTTACGACCTGAGCCTGGACGCCCGAGGCAAGGGTTACGCGACGCGAGCGGTGCGCCTGGTGCGCCAATGGGCGTTCGACGAGATCGGCATCGATAGGATCTGGGCGGGCACCGACGTGCACAACGCGGCCTCCCAGGCGGTGTTGCGGCGCGCCGGATTCAGACTCGAAGGCATCGAACGGGGCGGACTGCCCGCACTGGACGGCTCCAGGCGGGACACCTTGTTGTGGGCCGCTCTTTCCCGCGACTAGGAGTGCAACCTTCGCGTCAGTGCTGAGCGTCGAATATATAGTGAACCATTCGCTTCGCAATGTGGAGGAACCCCCTTTGAAGCTCTTGCCCATCCGCGTGCTCGCAGCAGCGTCGCTGCTGCTCGTCGGGGCCTGCGGCGCTCCCCAGCAGGGGGCGTTCACACCGGCTCCGATCGTGCCCGAAGTCTCGCTCGAAGTCGCCGAAGCACACGACCCGACCGAGCCGTTCACGGTGACGGCCGTCGACGGCATCCTCGAAGCGGTCACCGTCACCTCCGACCGCGCCGAAACCGTCGAAGGCAGCTTCAGCGAGGACCTCACCTCCTGGACGTCCGAAGGCGTGCTCGACGCCGGCTCGACCCACACCGTGACCGCGATGGCCGTCAGCTCGGACGGCACCGTCACCGAGTTCGAGAGCCAGTTCACCACCGAGGGCCGCGAGGGCTCGGGATTCGCCGTGGCCGACGTGACACCGGTGCTCGAGGGCGAGACCGTCGGCGTCGGCGCGCCGATCATCGTCACGTTCACCGAGGCCGCTCCCGACCGGGCCAAGGTCGAGTCGAACCTCGAGGTCGAGTCAGAGAAGGACCATGAGGGCGCCTGGCGCTGGATCAGCGACACGCAGGTCATCTACCGCACGAAGGAATACTGGGAGCCGTACCAGACGGTGACCTTCACCGCGTCGTTCGACGGCGAGCTGCTCGGCGAGGACGTGTGGGGCGACGAGGACTACACCGCCGAGATGGTCATCGGCGCCGCGAACATCTCCTACGCCGACGTCAACACCCACTACATGACCGTGGAGATCGACGGCGAGGTCGCCCGGGAGATCCCGATCAGCGCCGGCAGCGGCTCGGAATGGGAGTACCACACCGCCACGGGTGTCCACCTGGTGATGGAGAAGTTCGAGCACAAGGTGATGGTCGCCCCCGGCAAGGACAAGGACGACCCGGACTACTACGAGACGCCGGTCAACTGGGCAACGCGCATCAACGCCTCCGGCGAGTTCGTGCACGGCGCGCCGTGGTCGGTGCACGCCCAGGGCAACTCGAACGTCTCCCACGGGTGCCTGAACGCCAGCGAGGAGAACGCCAAGTGGTTCTACGAGATCGCCCAGCGCGGCGACCCCGTCGAGGTCGTCGGCTCCCCGCGCGAGATGCCGTGGGACAACGGCTGGGGCTACTGGATCATGTCGTGGGAGGAATGGCAGGAAGGCTCGGCCCTGTAGGGGCCCGACGCTCATAGACCCATAGACCGGCGGCCCCGAGCGATGCTCGGGGCCGCCGGCTCGTTCGGATGCCACCCCTCAAAGCATCCGAACGGGGAGGTAGGTCCCCCTCGGTAGCCGCGCGCGGCTACATGTCCAGGCGCAGCAGGCCGTAGTCGTAGGCCCGGCGGCGGTACACGACCGACGGCTTGCCGCTCTCCTTGTCGTGGAACAGGTAGAAGTCGTGGCCGACGAGCTCCATGTTCTGGAGGGCGTCGTCGACGGTCATCGGCTCGCCCGGGTGGAGCTTCTCGCGGACGATCCGCCCCGGCAGGCGCTCTTCGACCAGGCCGTCGAAGTGGTCGACGTCCTCGGAGATGAAGTGGGCGGCCGCGTAGTCCTCGCGGTCCGGCCCGGCTCCGACGCCCCTCGGTTCGGTGAGCGTCGATCCCGAGCTCATCGGCGCGGCTCGTCCGGCGCGGCCCCGCTCGTAACCGCCGTGCTCCATCTGCGCGGCCGCGGTGGCCTCGGCCACCGAGAGGGGCCGCGACTTCCCGCCGCGGTGGACCCGCTTGCGGTCGGAGCACTTCCGCAGCTGATGGCCGAGCTTGGTCACGGCGATCTCGAACGCCGAACGGAAGTCGCCAGCGCTCGCCTCGGCTCTCATGACCGTCCCCTTCGGGCGGCAGGTGATCTCGACGCGCTGGGCGTGGCCGTTCTGTCGGGGATTGGGCTCGTGATACAGCTCGACGTCGATGTCGATCGTATCGCCGTCGTACCGTGCCAGGTACTTGGCGATCTTCGATTCGATCTTCTCCTCGACGAGCTCGCGGTAATGGTCGGGGACCTCCACGTTACGGCCCTTGACGACGATTTCCACCTCGGAACCTCCCAGGTGCATCCCGCTTTCCCGCGGGGATGCGGACGAAGTTGCTCATGCTGGGTCCGGAGCCGGTAGCCCGGTACGGCGGATCGAGGGACCTCCTCTCACGGGGGAACGACAGGCGGTCGGCGCGCTCTCGTATTGCGAGCGTTCACCTCCGGTCAAGTGGCTGGCCACCTGTTCCTGGTCGTCTCGTTACCGATCTGAGATTTTGAGACTATCCCTTGGGGGACCGAAAGTCGACCCCTTGGATACTGGAATTCTCCCTCCTGCGGGGTGGTGCGCGCACGGATTCACCCGGACGTCTCCTCACAGTTCGCAATAGCACGCGAACTGGGAGCGACGGCGCTGTCAATTCGGCGACACTTTCGGTGTAACCACTCGGGTCCTTCGGATAAACGTGCGCCTCTGGGGTCATTCGACGGCGGCGATCGCGACCACCGCCGGGACCGCGACCCCGGCCCGCCGCAGCGCCGACGCGGCGGCGCTCAGCGTGGCGCCTGTGGTGACGATGTCGTCGACGAGGATCGCGGGCCGGCCCGTGGCGGCCAGGGCCGCCGCGCGCCGCGGGAGCACCGCGAGGCTGGCGCGGGCCGCTCGCCGGCGCTGGAGCGGCGTCAGCCCCACCGAGTCCGGCCGTGGAGCGGCCCGCAGGCACCGGCGCGTCGGTCCGTTCGGCGCGCACAGCGCGGCGACGTGGTCGAAACCGCGGTCGCGCAGGGCGGCGCGGGTCGGGGGGACCGGCACGAGCACCGCACCGGGCGCTTCCTCGGCGACGACGGCGAGGGCCCGGCCGAGCAGGGCCGCGAGGACGGGAGCGAGCTCGCGGCGCCCCCGCTCCTTGTACGAGTTGAGCGCCTCCGCGAGCGGGCCGTCGTAGGCGCCCGCGGCGACCACCGGCGGCGTGCCGGGCGCTCTCGGCACCGCCAGGCGCGGCGAGGCCCTCAGGCCCGGGACGCAGGCCTCGCACAGGCCGCTGCCCGCCGCCGGCGCGCTCCGGCAGGAGGCGCAGGCGGCGGGCAGGAACAGTTCGCACAGGGCCTCGATGAGTCTCACGTCGGGCCTAACGAGCCTCAGACGCGCAAGGTGACTGCCGGCGGGATTCGGCTGGCGCGCCAGGCGGGGTAGACGCCGGCGACGACGCCGACGACCGCGCCGATGACGGGCCCGGCGGCGAACAGGGCCGGTTCGAACACGATCTGCCAGTCGCGCATGAGCGAGACCAGTGCGGTGACGTTGACGCCGAGCACGGTGCCGACCAGGCCGCCGATGAGCCCGATGAGCGTGGACTCCCACACGAACTGCATGGCCACGGCCCGCCGGGCCGCGCCGACGGCGCGACGCAGGCCGATCTCGCTTCGGCGCTCCATGACCGAGACCAGGGCGGTGTTGGACACCGAGACCGCGCCGATCACCAGCGAGACCGCGGCCAGGCCGAGCAGGAGGGCCTGCATCTCGTTCTCGACGCCCTTGCGGAAGCTGCGCAGGTCGGAGGGCTTGGAGACCGAGAGGTTGCTCGGGCCGTCCGGGAAGAGGGCGCTCGGGGCGGTCTGGGCGACCTTGTCGGCCGCGCCCAGGTCGGTGCGGATGAACACCTCCGCCGGCGCGAAGTCCTCGTCGGCCTCGATGCACGGGATCGGCGGGATGACCACGGCCGAGGTGAGCTTCGCTTCGCCGTCGGGCGCCTCGAAGATGCCGACCAGCGAGTACTCCTCGCCGTCGACGTAGACCATCGGCCCGCCTTCGAGCGAGGTGTAGCCCAGGTCTCGCGCCGCCGCCGAGTCGATGACGGCGACGCGGTCGCCGCGCATCGCGTGCCCGGCGTCGAAGGACCGCCCCTCGGTGAAGGTGAAGCCGTAGGCGTCCATCGCACCGGGCTCCATGCCGAAGACGGCGACATTGCGGCTGTAGTAGTGCTCCTCGGTGCGTGAGGCGGCGAGCTCCTCGCCGGCGGCGCACAGGATGCCGGAGTCGACCACGCCGTTGATGTCGCGCACGCGCTGGGAGTCCTCCAAGGTCGGCGCGTAGCCGGCGTTGCGCATGCTGTTGGAGAACGCGACGGTGACCTGCGTGGCCTCGGTGGCGTCGAAGCGGTCGGCGATCGCCGCGGCCGAGGTCGACGACAGCCCGACCGTGGCCACGGTGGCGGCGATGCCCAGCGCGATGCCGATGGCGGTCATCCACGTGCGCATCGACCTGCCTCGCAGGGACTGGAGCGACTCGTAGGCGATGCCCAGGCTCGTGACCCCGAAGCGCCCCTTGGGCTTCGACTCCGTGCCGACGAGGTCGAGCACGGCGGTGTCGGACTCGACCGGTTCGCCCGGCTCGGGCTCGGGCCGCTGCTTGCGGGCCATCAGCCGTTGCCCCGGTCGCGCCAGGCGACCACGACCTCGTCGCCCTCGGCGAGTTCCCCGTCGACCACTTCCACCACGCCGCGGCCCTCGTGCCGCAGCGTGACGGTCACCTTGAGGTGCCGCTCGGTCTCCTCCTCGCCGTCGAGGACGGTGAGCATGGTCTTCCCGCCCGAATCCGTCCACAGTGACGAGAGCGGCACGATGAGCGCGTCCTCGGCGCTGCGGGCGCGCACGAGCGTCACGGTCTGCTCGGTGCCGGGCACGAGCTCGTCGGCGTGCTCGACCTGCCCCTCGTCGAACGCGAAGACCGCGTAAGTCCTCTCGACCGTGCCGCCGCCTTCGCCGGTCCACTCGTCGGCCTCTTGTTCGACTTCGCGGGTCTCGAGCTCGGCGGCACCGACCTCGACGCCCTCCAAGGGGCCCGGGCCGTATTCGAGCTCGGCGTCCTCGCCGAACTTCGACAGCTCGGCGGCCTCCTCGTCGCTCAGTTCGGCCTCGAGCCTCCAGTCGCCGGAGACCAGGGTCATGACCGTGCCCTCCACGGGCGCGGACTGCTTGGCGTCGATCTTTCCGACCTGCATCGGCAGCTCGGGCAGGAACACGACCTCCGAGGCCGGCAGGACGACCCGCTCGACGGTGTCGGCCTGGCCGTGGGCATCGCCCTCGGTGTCGCCCTCGGTGTCCTCCTCGCTTTCGGTCCCTGCGCCGCCCTCGACGACGGTTTCGGTCGTCGGCACCTCGTAGCCGAGGTTGTCGTAGAGCTTTTCAAGGTCCGAGGCCGTGCGCGAGTCGAACGTGCCGGTGTCCGGGGTCCCGTAGATCCACGAGAGCGCCCGCTGGAGCTGCTCGACGTCGGGTCCGGTGTCGCCCTCGGTGAGGTCGCGGTACGCCGGCACGTCACCGGGCAGGGCGATCATCGGGCGGCCGGAGACCTCCAGTAGCACCGTGCCGGCGTTCACCTCGTCGCCGGTCTCGAGCGGGAGCTTCGACGCCAGTGCGACCGCGATGCCCTCCGGCGCGGACGGGGCCGGCACCGGGAAGTCGCCGGTGCGGTCGAGGGTCGCCGCGAAGTCCATCGTGTCGACCAGCTGTCCGGCCTCGACACGGACGGTGATCACGCTGTCCTCGGGTTCGGCCGTCTCCTCCGCGCGCTGGGCCGGCGTTCGGGCCTGCGCCGCGAAGTACCAAGCGGTCCCGGTCGCGCCCAACAGCGCGACGGCGAGCACACCGCTGATCACATGGCTTTTCGTGAGCCGCATTATTAGCTCCACCTCCGCTCCCAAGACGCGCACGGGAGAAGGCGAAGTTGCGACCGAATCGTCTCGATTCGGTAACGTCGGCTCAGTTGTTCAGACCGACGGCCTTCATGCGCTCTTGATGGGCCCGGGTGAGACGGCGCAGCATCTCGTCGACCGAGCCTCCGCCGCCGCCGATGAGCTCGGTGAGCCGCTCGTGCGAGGCGGCCACGCCCTGGGCGCGGTTGAGGCCCTCGCCCACCAATCGCCTGGCCCACAGCGACAGCCGGCCGGCCACCGAGGGGTCGGCCTCGACGGCGGCGCGGATCTCGGTCGCGGCGAACTCAGCGGCCGATCCGGCCTCGAGGACGCGTTCGATGAGCGCGCGGTCGTCGTCGGCGAGCTTCTCGGCGACGGCGCGGAAGAAGTCGTCGGCGATCGCGTCGCCGACGTAGACCTTGACGAGCGCCTCGGGCCAGTCGCGCGGCGCCGTGGAGGCGTCGTAGGCCCGGAAGACCTCTTTGAACGGGGCCATCGCCTCGGCGGGATCGACGCCCAGCGCATCAAGGCGGTCGGCCAGGAGCCGGTAGTTGCGGATCTCACCCACCGCGGCCTCGGACATGAGGGCCCGGCGGCCCAGATCGGGGGCGAGTCGCGCGTCGACGGCCATCCGCTCGAACGCCAGGAGCTCGCCGAGCGCAAGCAGCCCAAGGAGATCGATGACGGCCTCGGGGCTCGGGCGCCAGTCGCCGCCGCCGTGATCGGCCGCATCGGCCGCGGGATCAATTGCTTCGGACACGACGGCAGGTTACCACCAGACCGGGCCGTCCCGGTCCGGCGAATCTCGCCGACTGTGAGCGCGATTCGCTTTCGCCCGACCCGAACCGGGCCCCGGCGGATGATCGAGCGGCATTCGTGGTGAATCAGCCCACTTCGGGCGCCCCACCCGAACGGCGCTCCGAGACGATCGTGTTCGGAGCGCGTACGATAGAGAGGAGCGACTGCAGCCCGCATGTGGCAATCCCTAACTGAGCAGTCCTCGAGCGCCAGCGGCCACCGTGTCGCGGCGCGATTGCGAAGCGGCGACTCACCGGATCCGGCGGTCGTCGCCGCTCTGTAAACGAGAAAGAATGTGGCGCCGAGTTCCCCGGATCTCTTGCGAAGTCCTCCGCCACGAGGTGAAACAGAGTGAACGAAGTGAACAACGACCGGGCCGTCAACAATGGGCCCACATTCGCCGAACTCGGAGTTCGCGAAGAAACCGTAGAAGCGCTTGCGGCGCTTGGCATCGAGCGGGCCTTCGCCATCCAGGAATACGCGATCCCGATCGGCCTGCGCGGCTCCGACATCGTCGGGCGCGCCCCCACCGGGACCGGTAAGACCTTCGGGTTCGGCCTGCCGATCATCGACCGCATCAAGTCCGTCGACGAAGGCGCCGACGGACGACCCCAGGCCCTCATCCTGGTGCCCACTCGCGAACTGGGTCTCCAGGTCGCGCGGGACCTCGAGGACGCCGGGAAGACCCGGGGAATCCGAGTCCTGCCGATCTACGGCGGTCGCGCCTACGAACCCCAGATCGAGTCCCTGCGCTCCGGCGTCGACATCATCGTCGGCACCCCGGGCCGCCTGCTCGACCTGTACAAGTCCAAGCACATCAAGCTCGACCAGATCGAGCACTGCGTGCTGGACGAGGCCGACCGCATGCTCGACCTCGGTTTCTCCGAGGACGTGGAGCGCATCCTCAAGCTGCTCCCCGAGGACCGCCAGACGATGCTGTTCAGCGCCACGATGCCCGACACGATCATGTCGCTGTCGCGCAGGCACATGTACCGGCCCGTCACGGTCCACGCCGACGTCACCGGCCCCGACGACGAGGCCGTGTCCAACACCAGGCAGCTGGTGTACCTGACGCACGCGCTCAACAAGATCGAGGTCACCGCCAGGATCCTCCAGGCCCGTGGACGCGGCCTGACCATCCTGTTCTGCCGCACCAAGCGGGCCGCCCAGAAGCTGGCCGACGAGCTCGACTTCCGCGGCTTCGCGGTGGGCTCCGTCCACGGCGACCTGGGCCAGAACGCCCGCGAGCGGGCCTTGCGGGCCTTCCGCTCCGGCAAGATCGACGTGCTCGTCGCCACCGATGTCGCCGCCCGCGGCATCGACGTCCCCGACATCACGCACGTCATCAACTACGACTCCCCCGAGGACGCCGAGTCGTACACGCACCGGATCGGCCGCACCGGCCGCGCCGGCGCCAACGGCATCGCGGTCACCTTCCTCACGTGGGAGGACCTGCCCCGCTGGAAGATCATCGTCAAGGCCAACAGCCTCGACCTCGGCGAACCGGTGGAGACCTACCACACCTCCGACCACCTCTACACCGACCTCGACATCCCCACCGACGCCCCGCCGGCCCTGCCGAGCGAGCAGCGCAGCCGGGACGGCCTGAGCGCCGAGCGCGAGGAGAACGTCGAGGGCGGGCGCCGCTCCAAGAGCGGCGGCGGCCGAGGCCGGGGCCGCGGGGACGGCGGCCAGCGCCGCCAGTCCGACGGCCGCAGCCGCGACGGCGAGAGCGGTCGCGGCCGCCAGCGCCGCCGCACCCGCGGCGGATCGGACCGGGACGGCGCCGCCGAGCGCGCCCCGAAGGTCGAGAGTGCCCCGAAGGCGAGCGCCGAGGGCGGCGAGGCTCCGGCCCGCCGCAGGCGCCGTCGCCGCCGTCCCACCGGCTCGGAAGGCTCGGACCGCAAGAGCGACTAAGCTGCCCGTATGAGCAGCGGGACTGACGGGGCCTATGACGGCCCGCCGGCGAACGTCCCGCCGCCCCCTGGGTGGCGGGTCGAGTCGGTCGCGATTCCCAGTGAGCCGCGGCGGATGCCGCAGCAGGATCACGCCGCGATCGACGCCGCGGAGCAGCGCGCGAAGCTGGTCACCCAGTGGACCGCGCTGATCGCGGTGGCGCTCATGTTCACCGTGGTCATCATCGGCATAGCGCGTTGAAACGGCGATCGCCCTCACGGGCGATCGCCGTTTCGTCGTATGCCGGTCAGGTGGTGACGCTGCCTTCCCAGACCATCCTCGCCCCGCTGTCGCCGGAGCTGTAGATCATGTAGGCGGCCAGGCACAGCAGCGCGAAGGCGATCACCCCGAGCACGAGCATGACGATCCTGCGGCCTCCGGCCGCCGGGTCGGCGCCGCCGCTCGGGACGGTGTCGCCCTCGCTGTCACCCGCGGGGGCGGCGGTGCCGGCGTCTCGGGCGATGGCGGCGCGTCGGCCGCGTTCGAGGGCGGCGAAGAGCCACCACACGGGGACGAGGCCGACGAGCACCCACAGCAGGCGCCAGCCGAAGTCGTGGTGCTCGTCGACCGCTTCGGGCCAGCCGTCGGGGTAGAGGAAGTCGGCGAACTGCTCGCCGCTCCAGATGGAGCCGTAGGCGGCGGCGGGGGCGATGAGCGTCAGCGCGGCGACGACCCAGCCGACGCGGCGCCGCAGCGGCGGCACGAGGAGATACACCAGCCCGAACAGGACCAGGAGCGGGACCAGCACGACGGGCGCGTGCACGGCCAGCGGGTGTATGGGCATATCCATGAACGTGGTCATGGAGTTAATTGAACCTTATAGTGAATCGGCGGCGGGTCCTCGGTTCACGAGTTCTGGAAGATCTCGACGTAGCCCATGACCGCGTCGGCGATGAGCTGCACCGCGATCGCGGCCAGCAGGACGCCCGCGATGCGGGTGAGCACTTCGATGCCGCCGCGCCGCAGCGTCCTCACGAGCAGCCCCGAGTACCGCATGACCAGGTAGATGACGATGTGGATGATGACGATCGCGAGGGCGATCCACAGGTAGTCGACGGTGCTGGTCGCCTGCTCCACGTACAGGATGACGGCGACGATCGCTCCGGGTCCGGCGAGCAGCGGGGTGCCGAGCGGGACCAGGGCGATGTTCGAGGTGGCCTGGTTCGTCGGATCGTCGGCCTGCCCGGTGAGCAGTTGGAGGCTGACGAGCAGCAGCAGGAGCCCGCCCGCGCCCTGGAGCGCCGCCAGGTCGATGTCGAGGTAGTTGATGATCTGCTGGCCGAGCAGCGCGAACAGGGTGATGACCGCGAGCGACAGGGCGGTCGCCTGGAGCGCCGCGCGGTTGCGCTCGCGCCGGTCCATCGCGCCGGTCAAGGCGAGGTAGATCGGCACGATCCCGGGCGGGTCCATGATGACGAACAGCGTCACCCCGACCGTCAGCAGATACTCGAGTTCACCCACGCAGCGAGTATGTCAAGGCACCGGCCGAAGCCCGGCGCTTCGCGACGCGGGTGTTAGCTGTGGCTCATGACCGGGAACAGCGCCCCTTCGGGCGGTGTCAGATTCGAGATGAGGGGCTCCTCACCGCTCGCGTCGAGCAGGGTCCACGTCTCGTCCATGGCGCTGAAGCCCAGTTGCCAGCGCCCCTGCGGATCGTCGAAGAGGAACTCCCCGGCCTCCAGCCGCTCTGTGAACTCCGGCGACTCGTACACGTCCTCCTCCTGGGCGAACATCGAGGCGCTGACCTCGGCGGCCACCTCGGTCGCCGCCTCGTCGCGGCTGGCCGTGGTGATCAGCTCGTCGGTGCCGCCGTCTTCGAGGTAGCCGCACTGCTCCGAGCCGACGTCCGAGGAACCGGGTTGGAGGTCGGAGACGCACACGTGGTTCGGCTCGGTCATGTCGGTGATGATCGCGGCTTCGTAGCCGGCGTCGGCGACGGTCTCCAGGCCCCATCCGAACTGGTCGTTGAACCAGTACGGGCCTCCGGTGGCCCCGCCGGTGGTGCTGTAGAGGTCGGCCGAGAGGACCACGTACTCGTCGTCCCAGTCTTCGAGGTTGACTTCGTACCCCAGTTCCATGGTGAGCGCGCCTTCGGGCTCACGTGGGATCTCGCCGGGATAGATGTCGAACTGCTGGCTGTTGGATTCCGGATGCTGGGCGCTGACGGCGAAGCCTTCGCCGTCGCTGCGGACGAGCGTGTAGAAATAGTCGGCGTCGGGCGCCTCGAAACCGATCGATTCGGTGCCGTCAAGGGAGACCACCTCCACCGTCCGGGACTCTTGCGAGGTCACCGCGTAGGCGCCGTCGAGGCGGTCCACGGAGTACGGCTCGCCGTCGCCCGGCAGCGGGACGAACTCGTCGTCGGTGTTCACGATGCCGTAGCCGTCGCCGCGCTGGACGACGAATTCGATGGCCAGTTCGCTCTGGGCCTCGTCGGCCGAGGTCGCCGCGACCGGGCCGTCGGTCTGCTCACCGCCGGCCCAGGGCGTCCACATCACGGTGAAGGCGCCGAGCACGACCAGCCCGAGCCCCCCGGCGGCGGCGCCGACGCGCCTGCGTCGGCGCAGGCGCAGTGCCCCGCCGATGGCGGCGTCGGCGAGCGAGTCGTCGAGCGAGGGCGGCACGGCCTCGGCGCGTCCGGCCAGCTCAGCGCGCAGGAGACCCTCAAGGTCTTCGCTCACGCCGCCTCCCCCGGGCGCACGGACAATCCGAGGGCGGAGGCGGGGGTGCCCAGGCGCTTGCGCAAGCCCGCGAGGGCGCGCGAGGCCTGGCTCTTGACGGTGCCGGTGGAAATGCCCAGGATCTCGGCGATCTGCGCGTCGGTGCGGTTCTCGTAGTAGCGGAGGACGAGGACGGCGCGCTGGCGCTTCGGCAGGCTGGTGATGTGCTTCCACATCGCGTCGCGCATGGCGGCGTGCTCGGCGAAGTCGCTGGAGGTGTCGGGGCGGTCGTCGACGATGTCGGCGGGGCGCTCGCGGTTGGACCGCTTGCGCCACCATGAGGCGTTGGTGTTGTAGAGGATTCGCCGGGCGTAGGCGTCCACCGAGTCGGTCGCCCGGATCCTTCCCCACGCCAGGTACGTCTTCGTCAAGGTCGTTTGCACCAAGTCCTCCGCTGTCGCCCAGTTCCCCGTCAGGAGGTACGCCGCACGGTGCAGCGAGGCCGATCGCGCCGCCACGTACTCGCGGAACTCCTCGTCCTGGGACGATTTGGTCTCGCTCACGCGTCTCCCTGGGGGGTCGAACTACAGACGACATACCCCCGGTGGAAGGTTGCTTCGTGGTGCAGCATTCTGCCAAACATTGGGTGTTCGGAGCAACCGAGGGCTATTGAGGAGGAGTATACCTAGTAGGTGCCAGCCTCGCTTGCCTGCGTCCGCTCAGGCGTCCCCGCCCAGGCGGGAGTCCTTGTCGTAGGCGGTCTCCTCGGGGAGGAGGTCCTCTTCTTCCTCCGCCTCGCGCTCGTCGACGGCCTCGGGCTCGTACATCTCCTCGCACATCTGGAGGTAGAGCTCATTGGGGTTGGGCAGGTGCGGCACGTTCCGCAGCGCCTGGTCCTGGCCGGCGGACTCGATGATGAACTCGCCGTAGTTGAGCATGCGGCCCATCGGGGTCTGCGCGTACTTCATGTCGGTGACGCGTCCGAGCGGCATCATCGCGACCGAGCGCGTGATGACGCCCTGGATGAGCATGATGCGCTTGTTGGTGAGGATGAAGCGGTCCATGTACCAGTCGAGGATCTTCCACCCGACGAGGCCGAGGATCACCAGCCAGACGATGACGGTGACGGCCAGGCCGGTGTCACGCGACTCGGATTCCCACTTCATGAGCAGCCCGGAGGCGAAGCCCATGATGAACGTCGCGAGCGTGCCGACGATGTACCAGGGCATGAGGTGGACCCAGTGGCGGCGCCACTCGCCGCGGTACTTCTCGGTGGGGAAGAGATAGCGGGCCGAGATCGGCGAGGGGACGTCCGGCACGCTCGGGGCGCGCACGCCGGAGAGCAGGCCTCCGGCGGGACTGTCGTCGAATCGGACGCCGTCGATGTCGCTCGCCGCGGCGGCGGGGGCCGCGCCCATCGAGGCGGTGGCGGTGGCGGCGGCGAATTCGCGCGTGGGTTCCTCGGCTCCGGGGGCGGGGCTGTCGGCGGGGGCGCGCGGGGCGGGCGGTTCCAGCGGCTCGGTGTCCTTCTTGTCCCCCGAGCCGCCCGCACCGGTGTCGGTCATCGTGTGGTCGTCCTTAGGTCACCAGATTGGTGATGAACGAGGCGAAGCCGTTGCCGACGTCGCCGACCGCACCGAAGATCGTGCTGACAACGCCTCCGGCCTCGTCCGGCCTGTAGGCGATAAAGAACACTAGGAACGCCAGTCCGCCCCAGGTTAGAATCTTCTTCAACATCCTCACCCTCCCATCAAGGGACCTGGCCAAACGTTCGTCCCGCGCAGGCTCGTCCAGTTTATCGTACGAATATGTCTCGGCCTTTGCTTCGCCTCCGGGTCTTCGGTACGAACCGGGCCGGCATGGCCTCGCGCATTCAGCGTAACGTCTTCGTCCCGCTTCCGCCGCACTCCGCTGTGTGCCTGCGGAGCAACATATTCGCTTGTCCCACCGGGGAGACTACCTCAAGTCACCTGTACTTGGCTCAATGTAGTCACTTAGGCGAGGGACCACCAGGGAAGCGTCAGGTATCTGACACTCCGCCTACCTCCAGTCTGGCATCGAATTGGGGCGATCCGCCACCTATGTCCGGGGGTGATCTTCGAAGACGTGCTCGCGCACCCAGGCGTGCATGGCGATGCCGCTGGCCACGCCCGCGTTGATCGAGCGTGTCGAGCCGAACTGGCTGATGGAGCACACCGTCGAGCACACGCGCCGCACCGGCTCGGACAGGCCGGGTCCCTCCTGGCCGAAGACGAGGACGGCGTTGCGCGGCAGGGAGGTCGTCTCGATGGCCACCGAGCCGGGCAGGTTGTCGATGCCGACCACGGCCAGGCCCTGGGCCCCGGCCCAGATGACGAAGTCCTCCACGGTGGAGTGGTGTTCGACGTGCTGGTAGCGGTCGGTGACCATCGCGCCGCGGCGGTTCCAGCGGCGTTTGCCGATGATGTGGACGGCCTTGGCGGCGAAGGCGTTGGCGTTGCGCACGACGGTGCCGATGTTGAAGTCGTGCTGCCAGTTCTCGATGGCGACGTGGAAGTCGTGTCGGCGCAGGTCGAGGTCGGCGACGATCGCCTCGCGCCTCCAGTATCGGTAGGCGTCGACGACGTTGCGGCGGTCGCCGTGCTCGAGCAGCTCGGGATCGAGCCGGGGGTCGTCGGGCCACGGGCCCTGCCAGGGCCCGACGCCCACCGCGTGCGCCTCCGGCTCGATGTCCTCATCAGTCACACCGACTATTGGAGCACAGGGCGCGCCTTCGCCTCGTGGCCTCGTCGCGGGAGTGCGGGCCGCCCCGGCGGCTACGGGGGAAACCGACCGGGGCGACACGAAACATACTAACTACCGCTCACCTGCGAGCAGGCACACACCTAATTGAATCCCCTTGCCCCATAAGGAAACTCATCTCATCCGAACCTCCCGGCCACCGCTAGGTCCCAGTATTCACACGAGCATCTTTCGCATCGGTGGTGGCGAACGAGCGCAGGCGCTGGGAGTTGGCGGCGACCGAGACGCTCGAGAAGGCCATCGCCAGGCCCGCGATCATGGGGTTGAGCAATCCGAAGGCGGCCAGCGGGATAGCGGCGGTGTTGTAGCCGAACGCCCAGACGAGGTTCTGCCTGATGATCCGCAGGGTCCGCCGTGCCAGGCGGATCGCGTCCACGGCGACCAGCAGGTCGCCGCGCACCAGCGTCATGTCGCTGGCGGCGATCGCCACATCGGTGCCGGTGCCCATCGCGATGCCCAGGTCGGCCGCGGCGAGCGCGGCGGCGTCGTTGACGCCGTCGCCGACCATCGCGACGACCTTGCCCTCGGCTTGGAGCCGGCCGATCTCGGCGAGCTTGTCCTCGGGCATGACCTCGGCGATGACGTGGTCGATGCCGACCTCGGCGGCGACGGCCTCGGCCACGGCCCGCGAGTCGCCGGTGAGCAGGATCGGCGTCAGTCCGAGCCGCTTGAGCTCGGCGACGGCCCGCGCGCTGGTGGGCTTGACGGTGTCGGCGACCGAGACGGTGCCGACGTGCTCGCCGTCGACGGTCACGGCGACGACGGTCGCCGGATCGGCCCCGGCGACGCCGTCGGCCGAGCGGCCGATCTCGACGACCCCGCCTTCGACCTTGCCGCTCACCCCGAGGCCGGGGCGGTTCACGAAGTCGGCGACCTCGGGAAGCTCGCCGAACCGCTCACGAGCCGCCGCGGCGATGGCGCGGGCGATCGGGTGCTCCGAGGCGTCCTCGACGGCTCCGGCGAGGCGCAGGGCCTCGTCTCCGGAGTGGCCGACGACGCTCATCTGGCCGCTGGTGACGGTGCCGGTCTTGTCGAGGACGATCGTGTCGATCTTCTTGGTCGACTCGAGGACCTCGGGTCCGGAGATGAGGATGCCGTCCTTGGCGGCGCGGCCGGTCCCGATCATGAGCGCCATGGGCGTGGCCAGGCCGAGAGCACACGGGCAGGCGATGACCAGGACCGCGACGGCGGCGGTGACGGCGACGGCGAGGCTGCCCACGGCGATCCAGGCAAGGAGCACGATGAGCGCGAGAGCGACGACGATCGGCACGAAGACCGAGGAGATGCGGTCGGCGAGGCGCTGCACGGCGGCCTTGGACGCCTGGGCGTCCTCGACCATGCGCGCCATCTGGGCGAGCTGGGTGTCGCCGCCGACGCGTGTGGCGCGCACGACCAGCCGCCCGGAGGTGTTGACGGTCGCTCCGGTGACGCCGTCGCCGGCGGTGACCTCGACGGGCACCGATTCGCCGGTGAGCATCGACTCGTCCACGGCCGAGGCCCCGGAGGTCACCGTCCCGTCGGTGGCGATCTTCTCGCCGGGGCGGACGACGAACTCGTCGCCCACGGCCAGCTCCCGGACCGGGACGCGGACCTCGCGGCCGTCGCGCAGGACCGCGACGTCCTTGGCGCCGAGCTCCATCAGGGCCCGCAGCGCGGCGCCGGCGTGGCGCTTGGAGCGGTGCTCGAGGTAGCGCCCGAGCAGGACGAACGCGGTGACGCCCGAGGCGGCCTCCAGGTAGATGTTCGAGGCGGCGTCGCCGGGCTCGGCGGTGAGCGAGAACCCTTCGGACATGCCGGCGGCGCCGGCGTCGCCGAAGAACAGCGCCCACAGCGACCAGCCGAAGGCCGCGAGGGTGCCCATCGAGACGAGGGTGTCCATGTTCGCGGCCCGGTGACGCAGGTTGATCGCGGCGGCGCGGTGGAACGGCCAGCCGCCCCAGACGACCACGGGCGCGGCGAGGGTGAGCGAGAGCCACTGCCAGTTGTCGAACTGGAGCGCCGGGATCATCGCCAAGGCGATGACCGGGGCCGACAGGAGGAGTGAGCCGAAGGCCCGCTGGCGCAGGCTGCGCAGCTCGGCGTCGCCCGCGTCGGCCTCGGGCTCGGGCTCGGGCTCGTCCTCGGACGGTGCGGGGGCGACCGGGGCGGCGCCGTAGCCGGTCTTCTCCACGACGGCGACGAGGTCGTCGACGCCGACGCCGTCGGAGACGCTGACGCGGGCGCGCTCGGTCGCGAAGTTGACGCTCGCCTGCGCGCCCTCGACCCGGTTGAGCTTCTTCTCGATCCGGGCCGCGCACGAGGAGCACGTCATCCCGGTGATGTCGAGGTCGATGATGTTCGCCATGACCCGAACAATACCCCCTAGGGGTATCGATCGTCAAGGCCGGCGGCGGGAGCCGACGCGGTCGGGCGTGTCCGCTCAGGCGAGCGTGACCGCCCCGACGACCTGCCCGGCGAGTTCCTGACCCGTCGGTTCGAACCCGAGCCTGCGGTAGAAGCCTTCCGGTCCGCCCTCGCCGGGCGCCCACAGCACCGTGACGCGCCGCTGCCCGCGACGCCGCGCCTCGTCGAAGACCGCTTCGACGGCGAAGCGCCCGTACCCGGCACCCTGGTGTTCGGCACCGACGTTGAGCCGCCAGATGCCGCATCTGAAGCAGTCGAGTTCGGCGTCCGGGTCGAAGCCGCCCATCACGAACGCCACCACCTCGTCGCCCGCGTAGACCAGTCGCGGCCAGGCGGCGGCTCGATTGACGTACGCCTCGGCCAGCGAGTGGGCGACCGGCGCGACGAACCGATCCTGTTCCGGCGTCACCTTGAGCCGGCAGGCCTCGGCGACGTTGTCGCGCGTGACCGCCGCGATAGTGGGTGTCTCATGCATCAGGCCACCGTAACCGCCGGCTCTGACACTCACGGGCCCGAAGGCGGTCGGCCAGGCTCCTACAGGAAGGCGCGGAGCGCCTCCGGGTTCGCCAGCGCGTCGGTCGAGATCGCCTCCTCGGGCTTGGCGCCCTTGAGGATCTTCTTCACCGGGATCTCGACCTTTTTGCCGCTCAGCGTCCTCGGCACCGCCGGCACCTGCTTGATCAGGTCCGGCACGTGCCTCGGTGAGAGCTGCTCGCGCAGCGCCCGCTTGATGCGCTGGCGCAGCTCGTCGTCGAGCACCGTGTCTTCGAGGCAGGACACGAACAGCAGCAGCCGGTCCTCGTTCTCGTCGTCGAGGTGGACCACGAGCGAGTCGGCGACGCCGTCGATGGACTCCACGACGGCGTAGAACTCGGCGGTGCCCATGCGCACGCCGCCGCGGTTGAGCGTCGCGTCGCTGCGCCCGGAGATGACCGCCGAGCCGTGCTCGGAGATGGTGATCCAGTCGCCGTGGCGCCACACGCCCGGGAAGTCCATCAGATAGGTGTCGCGGTAGCGCTGGCGCAGCGGGTCGCCCCACAGGCCGACCGGCATCGACGGCATCGGCGAGACGATCACGAGCTCGCCCTCGCGCCCGATCGCGTGGTGCCCGTCGGGGTCGAACGACTGCACGTTCGCCCCGAGGCAGCGGCAGGAGAGCTCGCCGCGCCAGACGGGGACGGTCGGCGCGCCGCCGAGGAAGCCGGTGCACACGTCGGTGCCGCCCGAGAGGGACTGGAGCTGCGCGCTCGGAGCGACGTGCTCGTAGACGTAGTCGAAGCCGGCGTCGGGCAGGGGCGCTCCGGTGGAGCCGATGCCGCGCAGCTTCGACAGGTCGGCCTCTCTGGAGGGCTTGACGCTGCGCGAGCGGCAGGCCATGAGGAACGGCGCGGAGGTGCCGAAGAAGGTCGTGCCGGACTCCTCGGCGAGCCGCCACATGCCGACGGGGTCGGGCGCGCCGTCGAACAGGACGATCCCGGCGCCGACGATCGGTGCCGAGACGAGGTAGTTCCACATCATCCAGCCGGTCGTGGAGTACCAGAAGAAGCGGTCGCCGACGCCGAGGTCGTGGTGGAGCGAGTGCATCTTGGCGTGCTCGATCGCGATGCCGCCGTGGGAGTGGACGATGGCCTTCGGCAGTCCGGTGGTGCCCGAGGAGTAGAGGATGTACAGCGGGTGGTCGAAGGTGACCCGGTCGAATTCGATGCCGTCGTCGTAGGCGCAGAACCGGTCCCAGGTCTCGCCTTCGGGGTCGGAGCGGCCGAGGTACTGGAGCGTGACGACCTTCTCCAGGCCGGGCAGCGCGGCGGCGACCTGCCTGACCTCGGCGGTGCGGTCGATCTCCTTGGAGCCGTAGCGGTAGCCGTCGACGGCGACCAGCACCTTCGGCTCGATCTGGGCGAAGCGGTCGATGACGGCGCGGGAGCCGAACTCGGGGGCGCAGCTGGAGAAGACCGCGCCGAGGCTCGCGGTGGCGAGCATGAGCGCGAAGGTCTCGGGGATGTTCGGCATCCAGGCCGCGACGCGGTCGCCGCGCTGCACGCCGTGGCTGATCAGGCCGGAGCGGGCGCGGGCGACGGCCTCGCGCAGGTCGGCCAGGGTCCACTCGACGGGGGCGCGGGTGTCGGAGTAGGCGTGCACGAGGACGTCGTCGTCGCCGACGCCGGGCGCGGTGAGCACCGCGCGGGCGTAGTTGAAGGTCTCGTCGGGGAACCAGACGGTCTCGGGCATGGCCTCGTCGGCGAGCACGCGGTGTTCGGGGACGGTCGCCCCGAGACCGAAGTACTCCCACACCGAGCCCCAGAAGGGGCGCAGGTGGTCGACCGAGTACTGCCATAGCGCCGGATAAGAGGTGAGATCCCGCTCCTCGCGGCGCGACAGCCATTGGCTGAACCGACCGATGTTCGTCGTCTCCACCGCGTCTTGGCGCGGCAGCCACAGCACCTCGTTCGTCACGGTCGCCTCCCAACCTCCACACCAGTGTGGTCCACAGCACTATCGTGGCACGCGTGGGCAAGTGAGGCGCTATCGGGGGTTGGTTTGCGGCAATTCATCCTCGATGTACCGATCCCCGGTGATGTACAGGCCCACGGCGACATGGACTCCCATGAGGACGAAGATGAGCGCGAAGGGGAGCGTCCACGCGCCGGTGAGCCCGTGGAGCCAGCCGACGGCGAACGGGCCGATCCCGGCGAGCAGGTAGCCGCCCGACTGCCCGAAGGCCGACAGCGCCGAGGTCCCGGCCGAGGTGCGCGCGCGCAGCCCGAACAGGGTCAAAATGAGCGGGAAGACCGACATCGCGACACCCAGCACCGCCGTCCACACCCACGTGGAGGCGCCGCCGCCGAACAGCCAGAGGCCGCCTACGCCCACCGGATAGCAGGACGCGAGCGCCAAGAACACGCCCCGCTGGCGGACGGTGCGGGCGGCGATGGTCGGGACGACCATGAAGACCGGGATCTGGACGAGGGTGAACAGCCCGAGCATGGCACCGGCCGCGGCCGCGTCCATGCCCTCGGAGCGCAGGAAGGCGGTGAGCCAGCCGAGGAAGATGTAGGCCATCGCCGACTGGGTGCCGAAGGCGAGCAGCATCGCCCAGGCCAGCTTCGAGCGCCACACGCCCGCCAGTCGGGCCCCGTTGCGAGCCTCGGCGTGCCCGGCCGGCGGGCGCCACAGCAGCCAGGGGACGACGGCCAGGAGCGAGGGGACGGCCCAGACGGCGAGCGCGAGGCGCCAGTCGCCCCACCAGTGCGCGATCGGGACGGTCGCGAACGCGCCGATGCTGGTGCCGATCGCGAGGCTCGCCGAGTACGCGGTGGTCATCCGGCCGATCGAGCGCGGGAAGAACTCCTTGACGATGACCGGGACGGCGACGTTGCCGATCGCGCCCGCGGCGAGCGCGAGCAGGCTGAACAGCAGGAATGTGGCCCAGTGCCCGGCGTAGGCGCGGGCGATGAGGCCCACGCTCATCCCCACGAGGGCGCAGGTCATGACCGCGCGGGGACCGAAGCGGCGGGTCAGGCGCGGGGCGAGCGCGCCGAGGGCCGCGAAGGCGATCACCGGGAGCGTCGTCAGGACGCCGGCGACGGTCTCCGACATGCCGAGGCCGTCCTGGACTTCCGACAGGAGCGCGCCGACGCTGGTGACCGCGGTGCGGAAGTTGAATGCCGCGAGGACGACGCCGGCGACGAGCATCCAGGCGCCGAGCAGGGGCGCGCGAGTCGCGTTCGGACGGTCGATGTCGGCTGCGGCCCTCACGCGGACGTCCCCATTCTTCCGATTCCGTTACGAGCGTGCGTTCTCTTCCCTGGCGAAATGAGTCGAGGGGCGGCATGACCAGGCGGGATGCCGTCACCCTAATACATAGGATGAATTAACGGCCTGTCAACGATATCGCGATTACCGTCTGCTTTAATCCTTCTAGTGTTGGGAAACACGCAACCCCTTACTGAGAGGTCAGGTCAGCCGGTGGCATTGCAGTCGACACGCAAGTCCGCGCTCGTCGATCAAGTGATCGACCAACTGCGGCGGCAGATCAGCGACGGCGAGTGGGGCCTCGGCTCGCGCATCCCCACCGAGAGCGAACTGGCCGAACTCCTCGGCGTCGGGCGCAACACCATCCGCGAGGGCGTCAGGGCCCTCGCCCACGCCGGCCTCCTCGAGATCCGCCAGGGCGCCGGCACCTTCGTCGTCGGCCGCTCCGAGGTCACCGCCGCCGTGCGCCGCCGCATCGCCGCCAGCCCCTACTCCGACGCCATGGAGGTCCGGCGCGGCCTCGAGGTCGAGGCCGCGCGCCTCGCCGCCCGCCGGCGGAGCGAATCGGACATCGCCCGCCTGCGGATCCTCCTGGCCGAACGCGAGGCCACCCACGAGGTGAGCGACGTCGAAGCGTTCGTCGTCGCCGACATCGCCCTCCACCAGGCCGTCGCCGAGGCCAGCCACAACAAGCTCCTCGCCGAGCTGTACGCCGAGCTCGCCGACTCCCTGCGCGAGACCGTCCGCGCCGGCGCCGGCGACAACCTCGCCGAAGAGCCACACATCGACCACACCCGCGCCATCGAGGCCATCATCGCCGGCGACCCGGAGCTCGCCGCGGCCGAGACCGCCGCCTACCTGCGCGAGCTCATCGAGGACTGAGCGGCCGGCGGCCGGCGGGGATACAGTCATAACGCAGCATTCGCCGAACACGAGGAGCACCCATGCGCTTGTCCGCCCGCGTCGACTACGCCCTGAGGGCGGCCGTGTCGCTCGCCGGTTACGGCGACCGGTGGGTGTCGGCCGAGCAGATCGCAGAGGACCAGGGCATCCCCCGCAAGTTCCTCGAATCGATCCTGCTCCAACTGCGGCGCGGCGGCATCGCCTCCTCCAAGCGCGGCCCCGAGGGCGGCCACCGGCTCGCCAAGCCCGGTGACCAGATCAGCCTCGCCGACGTCATCCGCGCCGTGGACGGCCCCCTCGTCGGTGTCAGGGGCGAACGGCCCGAAGAGGTCCGCTACACCGGCACCGCCAGGGCCCTGATCAACGTGTGGGTGGCGCTGCGCGTCAACGAGCGCAACATCCTCGAATCGGTCTCGCTCACCGACGTCGCCACCGACCGGCTCCCCAACTCCGTCACCGAACTCCTCGAGGATCCCGATGCCTGGGCCATCCGCGGCTCATAGCGCGCCCGAGCGCTCCGAGTTTGACAGAATCGGCACGTGAAGTTCCCAGACCTGGGGGCATGGTGGGACGGCGTCCTCGACTCCGCCCGCACGCGCTGGCGGTTCGTCGACCACGCCCTGCGCGCCTCCGAGCGCTTCGGTGACGTCCACGGCGGCCAACTGGCCGCCGCGATGTCCTACTACGCCTTCTTCGCGGCCTTCTCCATGTCACTGCTGGCCCTGGCGATCTTCGGCTACCTGCTCAACTCCCCCAACATCTACACCACGGTGGAAGGCTGGCTCGAGACGAATCTGCCCGTGATCGACATCGGCGTCCTCGAGGACTCGCGGCAGTCGGTCACCATCTTCGCGGGGGCCGTGCTCATCGTCGCCGGGGTCGCGTGGGTGCAGTCGGTGCGCGCCTCGATCCGGCTCGCATGGGGCCTGGAGGCCCAACCCGGCAATCCCATCCTGCGCTGGCTCATCGACCTCATCGTCCTCATCGGCGTCTCGCTGCTGCTGCTCATCACGATCGGCGCGACGGCCGGCACCGAGTGGGTCCTGGCGCTGCTCGACCTCGACCGGGCCGAGGGCGCGCTGGCGCTGGTGATCCGGGCCGCGTCCGTCCTCGTGGGACTGCTGGCCAACGCGGTGCTCGCCGCGGTCCTGCTCCAGGCCCTGCCCCGCCTGGCGATGCCGCCAAGGCGCGTCTTCGCGGCATCGATGTTCGTCGCGGTCGGTCTGGAACTGCTCAAGACCGCTGGCCGGATCTACATCCTCCACGTCTCCGACCGCCCCGCCTACCAGGCCGTCACCACCGCCGTGGGCCTGCTCATCTTCCTGTACATCTTCAACCTGCTGCTGATGCTCGCGGCCGCCTGGACCGCGACCTCGCAGCGGGGCACCGCGATCGACCTCTACGAGCGCACCAGGATTGCCAACGACGGCCGCTTCAAGACGGACGAGCCGATGCCGTGAGGGCGCGGCACGGCCGAACCAGCGGACGGAGCATAGGGCCACTCGCGTTCGGTCGCCGTCATTCCTCCGGGGCGCCGGCGATCCAGGACTCCAGGTTGTCGGCGAGGTGCAGCTCCTCGGTCACCCGACGACGCTCGTCGTCGTCCAGTGGCGCCAAGGCACTGTCCAGCTCGGCCCTCAGTCCGGCGATGCGCTCGCGCTCGCCCAGGGCGACGGCCAGTTCGATGAGCGTGGCGTACGCGACGGCCCGATCCACCGGCGACGCGGCGTCGCCGTGCCGCCGCAGCGCGGAGGTGACGACCCGGAAGGCGGCCTTGTCGTCGTTCTTGAACTCCCGGTAGATGCGGGCGTTGTCCAATGCCCGCCGCAGCGGCGGCAGGTCCTTGTTGCCTCCGTACTCCAACTCCTCGGGCTCATCGCGCTGGACGAAGATGATGGAGTTGCCGGTCGGGTCCATGAGCGTGAAGCGGGTCGCGCCGCTCCGGTACCGGGTGATACGCGGCAGGCCCTTGGCGAGGACCTTGCCGTACGACTCGCGCATGGCCGCGGTGAACGCGGCGTGGTAGGCCGCGACGTCGTCGACCATGACCAGGCAGCCGCCCGCGTTCTCGTCGGCCGGGTCGGTCCCGCCGGGCGCATCGCCGTAGTGCAGCTCGAAGCCGCTCATGGCGAACGCCAGGTAGAGGTAGGGCTTGTGCATCTCATAGGTGACCGCGAAGCCCAGTGACCGGTAGAACGCCGCGGTCTCCTCACCGGAGACGCAGGGCAGCAGGGGGATAGTCGTCTCGTTCGGGCGAACACCGTTGGTGGACAACGCAGTCGGTGTGGAAGTCATGCTGGTTCCTTCGTCGGTCTCGTGGTACCGGGAAGGCTAGACCAAATCGCGGCGAACCGCCTATGGAAGTTTCGCCGGCGGCGGTGACCCGGTCCCGGCCTGCTCGAAATCAGCGCTCAGGACGCCTGGGGAGACCGGCAATGGAACTTGTCGGGGTGGCGGGAACAGTGTGGGTGAGTGGTGGCTCTGCGCTAAAGGCGTCAGCGACGAAGAGGTTGGTGGTTTGTGGAGGTTGAGCGGCGGACGTGCCGGTGGGTGTGGGCGCGGGCCGCTGCGCGGGCGGGCCGGGTGGTGTCCGGTTTGTCTTGCGGGGCAAGGCTTCTCGTGGTTCCGGGCGGCGGAAACGTGAGTGTTTTCCCACCCTAATGGGTGATGACAGAAGCCTTGTGACCTGGGAGAATAGAGGTATAGCACGAACTGGCGGAAACAGCAGGTTCGTACGAGACCTCAATGATCGAGGGAGGTGTGACATGGCCACAGCGAGCATGAAGCCCAGCAGGACCGAGCGGACCGAGCGGGCAGCGGCCATCCACACCCACCTTGACGAAGCTGCGGCCATGATCAACCAGGCCCACGCCAAAGTGCTCGCTGATGTCATCGAGGCGAAAGCGTGGAACATCCACCGCGACTGCGACGGCTTCTCCGCCCTGCGCGAGTGGCTGGTCGCCACGTTCGACTTCCACCTCCGCGTCGCCGCCGACCTCGCCGCCATCGCCCGCACCGCCGGGAAGTTCACCATCCTCGCCCAAACCGCCACCTCCGCTGCCGCGCGGATCGACCGGGTCGCCGCAGCCGTGCGCCGCCTGGACGCCACCAAGGCCCTCCGCGTCTACGCCCGGACTCCCTACCGCGAGCCGGTCCCCTCCCCGTTCGACGCGGACACCCGCTGCCCCACCCCGGAGCATCTGATCGCGCAGTACTGCATCCACGCGACGGTGAAGGACGTGCACGCCCAGCTGGACGAACTTCAGGCCGCGCTCGACTCCGGTGAGGAGTTGTTGGACGGGCTGGGGCAGCAGTCGTTGCAACGCCTGGATCTGGTGGAGACCGAGAACGGCATGTTCGTCCTCTCCGGGCTCCTGTCGGCCGACACCGGGAAGCTGTTCGCCAAACTCCTGACCACCGCCGTGCCCCCGCCGCGTCAAGACGAAGTCGACCAGGACGGGTGCCTGCCGCCTGCGGCGAACCGGCGGGCCGAGGCGTTCCACCAGGTGCTCGCGGCCCACGGGGCCGACCCGAACGCGGCCAAGCGGCACGGGCACACCGCCACCCTGCACCTGTCAGTCGACATCGAAACGTTGGCCGGGGAAGACACCGGACGCGTCCCGACCCTCGAAGGCGACCCCATCTCCCTGGGCAAGGCCCGCCTGCTCGCCTGCGAAGGCCTGGTCATCCCCAACGTGTTCAACTACCGCACCGGCGAAGCGATCGAACTCGGCCGCGCACTCCGGCTCCCCAACAGCGCACTGCGCAGGAAGTTGGAGTTGGAGCAGCCCGGCGGGTGCGCCTGGTCCGGCTGTCTCGCTCCGGTGCAGTGGACCGAGGCCCACCACATCCGCCACTGGGCGAATGGTGGGCCGACCGTGGCCGAGAACCTGATCCTGCTGTGCCGGTTCCACCACGGCCGCATCCACACCCCCGGCTGGACCATCACCAAAACCGGACCCGGTAAGGCGTTGATCGTCCACCACGAGGGGCACGAGGACACCGACCCCGACCTCACATGCGGCTGCGCCGACTGGCGCACCGACACCGACCTGGATCAGGGATTCGCCGAGGACATCGCGAACGCCTTCCCCACCGGCCTATATCCCGAAGAATGGTCGGAGACACTGAAACCCGACCTCGAAGCCGCCGCCGAACAGGCCGAGACCGAGCAGGTCATGGCCGCCGCGAAAGCCGCCCGCGCGAAAGCACGAGCACGCTTCACCACCCCGACACCCCAACCCGAGACCGCACCCGAACCGGCTTCAGCACCGGAACCGGGACAGGGACAGGGACAGGGATACGAGACTTCCACCCCGCTGACCGAGGCGAAGCAGATTCGCGAACCGGTCGGGGCCGCACCGGCACCCGACTACGGACCACCGCCGGTCTTAACCCGCCCGCTGCGGGATGCCGTGGCGGGGAAGGCACCTCATACACGGCCAGCTCGAAACCGACAACGGCTTCGAGTCCATTCCCATGCCCGCACCCCGAACCGGACCACCAGCAACGCGAATACCCGCCGCGCAGCCAGCCCCAATCCGACCCGGCACGGCACCACCGACCACCTCCGCAACGAACAACCCGACACCAGCCCACCCGCCACCGCTTTTATCGCCGCTCCAGCGCAGCCGAGCCCTCCACGACACCGATCCCGCCAGCGCACTGGCGGCCATTGCCGGCCTCCACTCGCCATCCCCGGGGCGCACCGGAGCCGCCACTCCGGGTACTGAGGCTGGCCGCCCCACCACCTCGTCATCGCTGCCTCAGCGTAGGGCCGACCACCAAGACTGGACTCGCTCAACCAAGATCCGCCACCGAGGGATCGCTCTCCTCGCCGGAGTCGCGCTCGACCATCACGACCACGTTCCCCCGCTTGCGCCCAGTCTGGACGTAGCGGTGAGCCTCTTCGATCTCCGAGAGGTCGTATTGCCGGTCCATGACTATCGCGAGCTGGCCCGACTCGATGAGGTCCCTGATGAACGGCAGCGACGTCCGCTTGTCGGACGACATCCCGGTGACCACTCTCTTTCGACTGGACGGACCGGTCCACAGCGCCAAGAAGTAGTTTCTCAGGCCGATGGTGGAGAGGTAGCGCCCATTCTCGGACAGCGATGACTTGCAGGCATTGAAGGAGCTCTTGCCGACGGTGTCGAAGATGACGTCATAGGTCTCGTCGTTTTCGGTGAAGTCCTCGCTGGTGTAGTCGAGGGCCTGGTCCGCGCCGAGCGTTTCGACCAGCTCCGCGTTCCTACCGCTGCACACCGCCGTCACTCTCGCTCCGAAGAGCTTGGCAAGCTGCACCGCATAGGTCCCGATGCTGCCGGAGGCGCCGATGACGAGGACGTTCTCCCCAGCGACGAGCTTCGCCCGCTCCCGCAGGAAGAACAAGGCGGTCGTGGCGCCGTCGACCGCCGCGGCGGCCTCCCTGTGCGTCGCGTTGCGGGGCTTGTGCGCCAGCGAACTGGTAGCGGACATGCGCTTGTACTCGGCGCACGCGCCCATGCCGAACCCCGAGAAGCCGAACACTTCGTCACCGACGTCGAACTGCTGCACGTCCGCGCCGGTCTCCACGATCTCCCCGGAGTACTCGAGGTGGGGCACCTTGAAGTTCCGGCGCGGCCGCCAGAAACCGATGACGGCCCTGCCCCACAGCGGCCGACCGCGCCGCACCAGTGTCTCGGCGGTGGTCACGGTCGTCGCGCTCATAGTGCCGCACCCCCGGTCACCGGGTGCTGGGCGTCGAAGTGCCGTTCCCACGCGGTGACGTAGGGCGGGCCGGTTCGCGGGTGCGGGACAGGTCGGTTGTGCGGGACATGCCGCAGCCTTGCCGGATCGTCGCGCTCCTCCGCCCGTGGTGCGGGCTCGGCGGCCGTGCATACGGCGATGATCCAGCGAATGAGGCGGATCAGGGTCGCGATGGTGCGGCCGTATTCGTGCTCGGGCGCGCTGTTGGTGGTCTGATGGGCGCGGGCGAGGGGTTCCGAGTCGATCAGCCAGCGGTCCCAGGCGGCCACTGAATGGTGTGTGATCACCGAGCCGATGTCAACCGCGACACGCGAACGAGCGCCGGAGGAACAAAAAGGTCGGACCGGCTTCGCCGATCCGACCTTTGGCAATGAATCGATCATTGCCTATTCATTTGTCAATCTCATCCTTCAGGCGGCCGCGCAGATCCGACCGTTCATCAGGAACATGCCCGGGCCGTCCGGGTCGCCGGTGCCCAGAAAACCGATGTGCTTGGTCTTTCCCGGCTTGAGCGGGGAGTTCCAGAACGCCGGGTCGGCGACGACCGTGTCGCTCTCGAGAGCGAACTGACCGCCCCATGAGACCTTCACGCTCTCGACACCGGCGGCCTTCCACTGGAGGTCCCAGGCGTCGATGTTGTCTTCGCCGGTGTTGGTGACCTTGATCTGGACGACGAAGCGATCGCCCGTATCCGCCACCACCCTGTAGTCGACCTCGCAGGACGCGGCGGTGTACGGCGCCTCGGCGGCGTCACCGGTGCCCTCGTACGAGATCGCCTGCCACTCCGGCTCCTCCATGTCGTAGCCGACGAAGAAGCTCGGCCACGGCGGCTGGTTGTACGACTCGTTCTGCCAGGCGATCGCCAGGCGGTACTGCGGGTCGTGCATGAGCGTCGGAATCGTGTGCTCGGTCTCGATCGTCGTCGTGTACAGCCGCACTCCGTCGTCGGATTCCTTGCGCAGGATCAGCTCCTCGCGCCAGTCGCCCATCAGGTCCGCGGTGAGCACCGGGTTGCCCTTGGTGCCGTTGTTGGTGTGCACTCCTTCGGGAGTGAAGACCTCCTCCTGCACGCCGTTCTCGTAGTCCCATTCGGCGATGAACGGATAGATCGGGACGTAATCCGGCTCGTTGAACTCGTGGTCGAAGATCTCGCGGCCCAGATCGCCGTCCCACCAGATCATGTGGTTCGCCGACGGGATCGAGGTGGAGATGAGCGTGCCGTCCGCGGCCCGCAGTTCGCCCTCGCGGGAGTTCCACGCGCCGTCGGCGCTCACCGCCCAGCATTCGGTGCCCGCGTGGTTCGGGTCGATGTCGCCGCAGGTGGCCCGGCCGATGTCGCTGTCGCCCGCGATCGACCAGATGACCTCGCCGGTCTCGCCGTCGCGCAGCGCGGCGCCGATCCCGCCCGAGCAGCTCATGCACTCGAACGGGGAGAAGATCTCCTGGCCGTCGTTCGACGGGTCCAGATCGGACACGTGCAGCGCGTCGCCGTGGCCCAGCTCGGAGCTGTACAGCGGCGTGCCGTCATCGTTGATGGTCATGGCGCCGTAAACGATCTCGTCGCGGCCGTCGAGATCGACGTCGGCGATGGACATCTGGTGGTTGCCCTGGCCGTTGTACTGCGGACCGTAGTCGGTCGACAGGAAGTGCCAGCGCCGGGTCAGGTTCTCGCCGTCCCAGTCCCAGGCGGCGATCTCCGACTTGGTGTAGATGCCGCGGCTGGTGATGAGCGACGGACTCACACCGTCGAGGTACGCCACCGCCGCCATCATGCGGTCGCCGCGGTTGCCGTAGCAGTCGCCCCAGTCGCAGATGTCGCCGCGCTCGGGCTGGTAGTCGACCGTGTCCAGCGCCGCGCCGGTCTCGCCGTCGAAGACGGTGAGGAACTCCGGACCGGTGAGGATGTAGCCGCCGTCGTTGCGGTGGTCGGCCTCGGCGTCGCCGATGACGGCGCCGACGCCGTCCACGGTGCCGTCGGCGGTCTTGAGCGCGACCTCGGACTTGCCGTCGCCGTCGAAGTCGTAGGCGCTCAGGGACGTGTAGTGCGCGCCCGCCCGGATGTTCACACCGAGGTCGATGCGCCAGAGCAGCTCGCCGCTCAGGGTGTAGGCGTCGACGTAGACGTTGCCGGTGTGGCCGGAGCGGGAGTTGTCCTTGGCGTTGGACGGGTCCCACTTCTGGATCAGCTCGTAGGTGCCGTCGCCGTCGAGGTCGGCCGCCGTGGCGTCGTTGGGCGAGTAGGTGTACTCGACGCCGTCGGGCGTGGTGCCGCCGGCGGGCCGCTCCATGTCGATGTCGATGTACTGCTCGTCCCAGACCTCGACCGCGTCGGTGTAGCCGGTCTCGACGCCGTCGACCACCGTGGCGATCCAGTACGTCGAGTTGGCCGTGCCTCCGGCGTCGGTGAGGTTCGTGCCGCTCGTCGGCTCGTCGGTGATGCGCACGCCGTCGCGGTAGACGTTGAAGGCGATGCCCTCGGGGTCGAGGCCGAGTTTGCGCCAGCCGAGGTAGACGCCGTCGTCGACGCCGACCGCCACGGGGGCGCGGTCGATGGGCTCCACCTGCTCGGCGCAGTCGGCGCACGGCTCGTCGGGTCCGTCGTCGGAGCCGGGCACGTCGCCGACGCGGGTGAGCTCGAGGCCGTTGAAGTGGCCGGTCTGGCCCGAGACGGTGACGTTGATCTGGCCGTCCTCGACGAAGATGCCCTCGAAGTCCTTGGTGGAGACGGTGCGGCTGCCCGAGTTGGCCGAACCGAAGTCGTAGCCTTCGAACGCGAAGTTCGAGCGCGCCGAGCCGAGGTAGTCGCCGACCCACACGCGGGCGGTGTAGTTGCCGTCGGGGACGTCGACGGCGAAGGTGTACTCGCCGCCGAACCAGGCGACGAAGTCGCGGCCGACCGGGTCGTCGTCGCCGCCCCTGTCGCGGTCGATGGCGGTGGCCATGTCGGTGGTGAAGCCGTAGCCGCTCTCGGCGGAGTAGGCCGTGCCGCGGTTGACCTCGGTGTAGCCGTCGGCGACGACCTGGGAAGCGGGTCCGAGGTCGAACTTCCATCCGGCGGTGGCGGTGGTGACGCTCAGCGTCGCCGAGCGCGCCGATTCGCCCTTGGCGTTGACCGCGGCGACGGCGAACTCGTACTCGGTGTCCTCGGTGAGGCCGCTGACGCGTCCCTTGCCGACGGTCGAGGTGGTGCCGAGGCGCCACTCGCCGCCGCTCTCACGGACGTAGACGCGGTAGACGTCGGCCTCGACCTCGTCCCACAGCAGCGTGACGCTGGCGTTCGCGACCGTGTCGGTCCGCAGATTCGCCGGCGCGGCGGGCACGTCGGCCGGCGGCGCGACGTCGACCACGTGCTCGGCCAGAGGCTCGTCGAGCGTGGCGACCTCCTCGGCGACCAGGCGGGCCATCTGGATGGCGCCGTACTCCTGGAAGTGGGTGTCGTCGACCGTCCCGTCGGGCCGGTTCGGATAGACCCCCGCGGGGACGTGCAGGAACACCGACTTGGCCTCTTCGGGCCCGATCTGGTCGAGGTAGGCGCGCGAGGAGGCCGACAGGTCGACCATCGCCACGCCGGTCTCCTGGTGGAGCTGGTGGACCTTCTCCACGTATTCGGGGAAGGACACGTTGAATTCGCCGGTCGCGGGGTCGAAGTCGCGTCGCGAGACCGGGGAGACGAGGACGGGGACGGCGCCGGCCTCGATCGCGCCGGCGATGTAGTGGTCGCGCAGGTACGTCTTGTAGTCGTCGGGCGGCGTGTAGCGCTCGGGACGGCTCTGCGTGGCGTCATTGTGTCCGAACTGGACGAACAGATAGTCGCCCGGCTGGATCTCGTCGAGGATGGCGTCGAGGCGGCCCTCCTCGATGAAGGAGCGCGAGGATCGGCCGCCGATCGCGTGGTTCGCGATCGTGACCTCTTCGTCGAAGTACCGGTCGAACACCTGGCCCCAGCCGGCCTGAGGCTCCCAGTACGGGTCATAAGTCTGGACGGTGGAGTCGGAGGCGAGGTAGACGGTGATCCCGTCGTCTTGGGCCTGCGCCGGCGCGGCCGTGGCGAGGAGCCCGCCTGCCGTCACCGCCGCCGCCGCGCCCGCGAGGGCCCGGCGCCACCGGGGAGGAGTTGTCGATCTCATATTCACTTCCGTAGCGAGAGAGGAGCGTCTGACCTGAATCGTTTCAAGTAACTGAGCGCATTCGGGCAAACGTTTTCTATCAAGGGGACCGTACCGGCGCTCCTCAGAAAAGTCAACACATGTCGATGTCTCTTGGGGTCCACAGTATCTGGAGCGCTCCCAAGTCGGGACGAAAGTGCTCGAGGCGCTCGATTCCCTAGTCGGGCAACAGATCCGCGAGGCGTTCGCGAGCGTCGGCGAGGTCGATGCCCTGGGAGGCGATCCACTCGTCGTCGAAGTAGGTGGACACGTAGCGCTGCCCCGAGTCGCACAGCAGCGTCACGATGCTGCCGCGCTCGCCCGCCTGGCGCATCTCGGCGATGAGGCCGAGCGCGGCGACCAGGTTCGTGCCGGTCGAGCCGCCCAGGCGCCGCCCGATCCGCTCCGAGGCCCACCGCAGGCAGGCGATGGACTCGGCGTCATCGATCTTGACCATGCGGTCGACCAGTTCGGGGATGAACGAGGGCTCGACGCGGGGACGGCCGATGCCCTCGATGCGCGAGCCGCACTCGGCCACGGCCTCGGGATCGGCGTCGCGCCATCCGGCGAAGAACGCCGAATGCTCCGGATCGGCCACGCACAGCCGCGTGTCGTGGCACCGGAAGCGCACGTACCGGCCGATGGTGGCCGAGGTGCCGCCGGTGCCGGCGCCGATCACGATCCACGCCGGGACGGGGTGGGGCTCGAGCCGCATCTGCTCGAAGATCGACTCGGCGATGTTGTTGTTGCCGCGCCAATCGGTGGCGCGCTCGGCGTAGGTGAACTGGTCCATGAAGTGGCCGCCGGACTCCGCGGCCAGGCGCTTCGCCTCGGCGACGACGGCGGTGGCGTCGTCGACCAGGTGGGCCTTGCCGCCGTAGAATTCGATCTGGGCGATCTTGGAGCGGCTGGTGGTGGCGGGCATGACGGCGGTGAACGGCAGGCGGAGCATCCGGGCGAAGTAGGCCTCGCTGACGGCCGTGGACCCACTGGACGCCTCGATGACCTCGGTCCCCTCGTCGATCCATCCGTTGCACACGGCGTAGAGGAACAGCGAGCGGGCGAGGCGGTGCTTGAGCGATCCGGTGGGGTGGGCCGACTCGTCCTTGAGGTAGAGGTCGACACCCCAGCTCTCCGGCAGCGGGAACGGCAGCAGGTGGGTGTCGGCGCTGCGGTTGGCGTCGGCCTCGACGGCGGTGATCGCCCAGTGCGCCCAGGCGCGGTCGCGGGTGCGGTCAAGCGACTCCATGCTCGTCCTCGCCGACGGGGATCGGCTGCGGCCGGTCCTCCCATTTCGTCGAGAGGGTGATGGTGGTCCGCGTCTGCGCGACGCCCGCGATGCCGCCGATGCGGTGGATGAGCTGCTCGAGGTCGGCCATCTTGGGGACGCGGACCTTGACCTGGTAGCACTCGACGCCGGCGAGGAAGTAGCACGACTCGATCTGCCCGATGGCGCGCAGCCGGTCGCAGATCTCGAGGTGGTCGGCGCTGGAATCGGGGATGATGCCGATGAGGGCCGTGATGCCCAGCCCGATGGCCTCGGGGTCGATGACCGCCTGGTAGCCGGTGATGACGCCGCTCTTCTCGAGCTTGGTCACCCGGTCCTGCACGGAGGGCGCTGTGAGACCGACTCGACGCGCCAGTTCGGCGTAGGAGGTGCGCCCGTCGGTGCGCAGCAGGTTCACGATTGTCCGGTCGATCTCATCCACCTGTCGAGGATAGCCAAAGTCATTTCTCGCCACCGGTGCCCAGCTGATGCCCGACTACTCCTAGAGGGCCTTAATCGGCTCCGAGTGCCCTGGTCATACGCCTGGTACTTTCAGGCAAAACCTACCGACCGAAAGTATGTCCAAGAACTCATGGCAGGTTTGACTGAATAGTGATGTAATGGGTTTAACCGCACGAAGTGAGTATTCATCACGGGGAGGATGGAATCATGGAGACCGAGGACCGCCTACTCACGCCTGGCGAAGTGGCCTCGCTGTTCCGCGTCGATCCGAAGACTGTGACGCGCTGGGCCGCGGCCGGTCGGATCGGCAGCATCCGCACACCCGGCGGTCACCGGCGGTTCCGCGAGTCGGAGGTCCGCGCGCTGCTCGAAGGCGACCCCGGCGCTGCGTCGAACTTCGAATCCGGCCCGAACTCGCAGTAGGCCACCACCGGGCCGCACACCGGCCCACCAGCCTCGCCGAGATGAGTGAAGGCCATAGCCTTCCGCTCGAAACCGATTGACGTACAACCGAAGCCTGGCACCGCGACGCCGGTGCCGCGCAGCTCTCCCGACGCCCGCCGCAGGGACCGATCCGGGACGAAGCGCGCGGCGGCCGGCGTTTCCGCGTGCCCTCCCTTTTGCGAAATATCCCTTTTAGAGTTATTTAGTTCTCTTGTACCCAAATGTCCACGCTTCGAAGTCGGATCAATACCCTGAGTGCACACAGATGCCGCCAACCGGATTTTTGTTGTAAATACCTCAGCCAGCCCCTTGACAGGACAGCCTCATATCGGCAAACTTCGATATGACACTGGGAGCGCTTCCGCAGGATCCCGGCACGTGCCGGACGCTCCCGGCCACTGACCACCCGACGGAATCAGGGAATGACATGGAAGTACGTCGAAGCAAGAAGAGGCGGATGGCGATCGGCGCCTTCGCCGCAGGGGCGCTCGTCGCCGGATCGATCGGTGTCGTCGCGGCGAACACCGCCGGCGCGCAGGAGGGGCCCGACGAGGCCGAGGCCGCGCAGGCGCGGGTCGACAATCCGTACGAGGGCGCGCAGGTCTACGTCAACCCGATCTGGTCGGCCAACGCGGCCGCCGAACCGGGCGGCGACGCGATCGCGAACGAGCCCACCGGCGTGTGGATGGACCGGATCGGCGCGATCGAGGGCAACGACTCCCCCACCACCGGCTCGATGGGCCTGAAGGACCACCTCGACGAGGCGGTGTCCCAGGGCGCCGACCTCATCCAGGTCGTCATCTACAACCTCCCCGGTCGCGACTGCGCCGCGCTCGCCTCGAACGGCGAACTCGGCCCCGACGAGATCGACCGCTACAAGAACGAGTACATCGACCCGATCGTCGAGATCCAGAGCGACCCGGCCTACGCCGACCTCCGGATCGTCAACGTCATCGAGATCGACTCGCTGCCGAACCTGGTCACCAACGTCTCCCCGCGCGAGACCTCGACGCCCGAGTGCGACGAGATGCTCGCGAACGAGAACTACCAGAACGGCGTCGCCTACGCGGTGTCCGAGCTCGGCTCGCTGCCGAACACCTACAACTACATCGACGCCGCCCACCACGGCTGGATCGGCTGGGAGGACTCCAACCCGGAGTACGACAACTTCAACGCCTCCGCCGAGATGATCGCCTCGATCATCGGCCGCGAGGGCGCCACCGCCGACGACGTGCACGGCTTCATCACCAACACCGCGAACTACTCGGCACTGGAGGAGCCCTACTGGGACGTCGACCAGAACGTCGGCGGCCAGGCGCTGAACCAGAACCCGGACGTCAAGTGGGTCGACTGGAACGACTTCAACAACGAGAAGGACTTCTCCGAAGCGTTCCGCGAGGCGCTGATCTCCGCGGGCTTCAATTCCGATATCGGCATGCTGATCGACACCTCGCGCAACGGCTGGGGCGGCGACTACCGGCCCACCGGCCCCTCGAGCTCCGACGACCCGATCACGTTCGTGGACGAGTCGCGCATCGACCAGCGCATCCAGAAGGGCAACTGGTGCAACCAGGCCGGAGCCGGCCTCGGCGAGCGCCCGCAGGCCTCCCCCGAGTCCTGGATCGACGCCTACGTGTGGATCAAGCCCCCCGGCGAGTCGGACGGCTCCTCTGAGCTGATCGACAACGACGAGGGCAAGGGCTTCGACGAGATGTGCGACCCCGACTACGGCGGCAACCCCCGCAACGGCAACAACCCGTCCGGCGCCAGGGACAACATGCCGATCTCGGGCCACTGGTCCTCCGAGCAGTTCCAGGAGCTCCTCGAGAACGCCTACCCGCCGGTGAATTAACCGGCCCGGCCTGGGCATACCGGCAGTGCCAGGCACCGACGGCGGGGACCGCATCCGCGGCCCCGCCGTCTTTCGCTGCGCCCGAAGGCACTCGCGGTGGCGGCGTTGCGGCCGGTGCGCCGGAGCCTCGTGGGGCGAAATGAGATGCCTTGCGCGGGAGCGGTTTCACAACATAAAGCGCTTGCCTCTCAAAGGCTTCTTGAAATATCTATACGAAAACCTTGACAGTGCATCCAAACATCGGCGATTATCAATACATCGCTTGGGAGCGCTTCCCTTGCCGCAACCGAACCCTCGAGAGATTTCGCAGCAACCTAACCCAGCGGGACCCCCATCCAGCGCCGCACGGCGGCCGGGACCTCGAACACGAAGGATATCGAATTATGCAAGTACATCGAAGGCGCAGAAGACTGGCGGTCACCGGTATGGCCGTCGCCGCGCTCGGTGCCGGTGCCCTCACCATCGCCACAGCGAACCAGGCGTCGGCCGAAGAAGGCTGCGAGGTCGACTACAACGTCATCTCGACCTGGGGCGGCGGTTTCCAGGCCAACGTCTCCATCACGGCCGACGAGCCCATCAACGGCTGGGACCTCAGCTGGGACTTCCCCAGCGGCACCAGCGTCAGCAGCGCATGGAACGTCGACTGGAGCCAGAGCGGCACCACCTTCAACGGTTCGGACGTCGGCTGGAACGGCTCGATCAGCTCGGGCCAGACCCGCGAGGTATTCGGATTCATCGGCAACGGCAGCTCGACGACGCCGGGCCAGTTCACCGTCAACGGCGACGTCTGCGACGGCCAGACCGACCCCGACCCGGACCCCACGGACCCCGATCCGACGGACCCGGACCCGACCGACCCGCCGGCGGGCGACAAGGTCGACAACCCCTATGACGGCGCGCAGGTCTACGTCAACCCGCAGTGGTCGGCCAATGCCGCCGCCGAGCCGGGCGGCGACGCGGTCGCCGACGAGCCGACCGGTGTCTGGCTCGACCAGACCAGCGCCATCTACGGCAACGACTCGCCCACGACCGGCTCCATGGGGCTGGCCGACCACCTGGACGAGGCCGTCTCACAGGGCGCCGACCTCATTCAGATCGTCATCTACAACCTCCCCGGCCGCGACTGCGCCGCGCTCGCCTCGAACGGCCAGCTCGGACCGGACGAGATCGACGAGTACAAGACCGAGTACATCGACGTCATCGTCGACATCATGAGCGACCCCGCTTACGCGGACCTCCGGATCGTCAACGTCATCGAGATCGACTCGCTGCCGAACCTGGTCACGAACGTCTCGCCGCGTGCGACGGCGACGCCCGAGTGCGATGAGATGCTCGCGAACGGCAACTACGTGAACGGCGTCTCGTACGCCGCCGCCGAACTGGGCTCGCTGCCGAACACCTACAACTACATCGACGCCGGCCACCACGGCTGGATCGGCTGGGAGGACGCCAACGCGGAGTACGACAACTTCAACGCCTCGGCGGCGCTGTTCGGCTCCCTCATCGGCGAGAACGGCATGACGGCCGACGACGTGCACGGCTTCATCTCCAACACCGCGAACTACTCGGCGCTGGAGGAGCCCTACTGGGACGTCGACCAGAACGTCGGCGGCCAGGCGCTGAACCAGAACCCCGACCTGCCGTGGGTCGACTGGAACGACTTCAACAACGAGAAGGACTTCACGCAGGCCCTGCGTGAGGAGCTGATCGCCAACGGCTTCAACGAGAACATCGGCATGCTGATCGACACCTCGCGCAACGGCTGGGGCGGCGACTACCGGCCCACCGGCCCCTCGAGCTCCGACGACCCGGTGACCTTCGTGGACGAGTCGCGCATCGACCAGCGCATCCAGAAGGGCAACTGGTGCAACCAGGCCGGAGCCGGCCTCGGCGAGCGTCCCCAGGCCTCGCCTGAGCCCTGGATCGACGCCTACGTGTGGATCAAGCCCCCCGGCGAGTCGGACGGCTCCTCTGAGCTGATCGACAACGACGAGGGCAAGGGCTTCGACCGCATGTGCGACCCGACGTACGGCGGTAACGAGCGCAACGGGAACAACCCGTCCGGCGCTAGGGACAACATGCCGATCTCGGGCCACTGGTCCTCGGAGCAGTTCCAGGAGCTGCTCGAGAACGCGTACCCGCCGATCAACTAACAGGGCGAGCGG
>NZ_BAAHCB010000005.1:435892-523808 GCF_054776215.1 Glycomyces tarimensis | reverse complement strand
TTCCTTCCGAAGCCGGGGCCCCGCGGGACGGCGGGGCCCCGGCCCTATTCGCGTTTCCAGAGCCCGCCGAGCAGGTGGTCGATGACCTTCTCCCCGAGGTCGTCGGTCTGGAGCTCGGGGTGGGGCGAGTAGGTCCTGATGGTGAGGATCGGCGAGACGAGCATGACGACCGACAGCTCGACGTCCATGTCGTTTCGCAGTTCGCCGCGCTCGATGCCGAGCTCGAAGACGCGCTTGACGAGGTCCCTTCGGCGCTGGTGGAACTCCTCGTGGAACTTGCGCAGCTCGGGGTTGGAGCGCATCTCCAGCGCCACGCAGTTGAGCACGGCCTGTTCGCGCTCGTCGAACTGCTTGCGCATGCTGTTGGCGATGGTGAGCAGGTCGTCGCGGACGGACGTGTGCGGCAGCTCGATGTCGATCGGCGACTTCAGCGAGTCGACGGCGACGGCGATGAGCTCTTCCTTGGAGGACCAGCGGCGGTAGATGGTGGCCTTGGAGACCCCCGAGCGCTCGGCGACCCGCTCCATCGTGACCTCTCCGGTGTTGCCCTCTTCGGCGATGAGGTCGAGGGCGGCCTGGATGATCGCGTGGCTGGCCTCGGCGCTGCGGGGCCGGCCCTTGGCCGGTTTGGCGCAGCGCTCCGGTACGTGGGCGAGCGGTTCGGGGGTCTCCATCACGGCACCATCTTCCCCTAGGCCTCGCTCATGGCGGGTGCGGTGGGGTGCTCGGCGTCCTGCTCGGGCTCCGGGTGCTCCTTGCCCGGGAAGAACGCGGCGATGACGATCAGGCCGAGCAGCGCGACGCCGATGGCGGAGAACGCGGTGACGTGCAGCGCGGTGACGAACGAGTCGTTCGCCGCCTGCGTGACCGCCGTCTGCGCTTCCGGCGGGATGGCGCCGGTCTCGAGCGCGCCGTAGGTGGAGGCGTAGGACTCCCTCGCCTCGTCGGGCACCTGCGGGGCCGCCTCGGTGATCTCAGTGCGGTAGGACTGGGCCATGACGGTGCCGAGCACGGCCACGCCGAGCGCGCCGCCGGTCTGGCGGAGCGTGTTGGCCAGCGCGGAGCCGACTCCGGCCTGCTCGCGGGGGACCGAGGACATGAGCGTGTTCATCGCGGGCGGCATGAGGTTCGCCATGCCGGCGCCGGTGACGAAGAACAGCCCGACGACGACCCAGACCGAGGTGGCGGCATCGAAGACGAGTGCGGTGACCGCGAAGTTCGTCATGACCAGCAGCATGGCGACGATGCCGACGGCCTTGGCGCCGAATCGGAGCACCATGCCGTTCGACAGGGGCGCGAAGATGAGCATGGAGGCGCCGAACGGCAGGAAGACCAGTCCGGTCTCCAGCGGCGTGTAGTCCTTGAGCAGCTGGAGGTAGAAGGTCATGAAGAACATCAGGCCCATCATGCCGAAGAAGGTCAGCGTGATGATCGCCGAAGAGGCCGAGAAGCGGCGGTTCTTGAACAGGTTCATGTCGAGCGAGGCGTACGGGATGTGCCGCTCCCACAGTACGAAGGCGGTCAGGACGAGCACGCCGAACGCGATGGTGCCCCAGACCTCGACGCCGGCCCACGAGCCCGCGTCGCCGGCCTCGATGATGCCGTAAGTGAGGCTGACCAGGCCGATCATGGACAGTGCCATGCCGACCAGGTCTGGTCGGGTCTGGTTGCCCTTGGATTCGGGGGCGAGGACGAGGATCGCGATGATGCCGAAGATCACGATGGGGACGTTGATGAGGAAGACCGAGCCCCACCAGAACCGCTCGAGGAGTGCGCCGCCGACGATCGGGCCGATGGCGCCGCCGATGCCGACCGCGCCGGTCCAGATGCCGAGGGCCTTGGGGAATTCCTTGGCGGAGAAGACGTTGCGCAGCAGCGAGAGCGTCGAGGGCATCATGATGGCCGCGCCGGCGCCCATGAGGGCGCGGTACCAGATGAGCTGGTCCGGCGTCGCCGAGTAGGCCGACAGCAGGGAGGCGACGCCGAAGACTGCGAGGCCGAGCAGGAGCATGCGCTTGCGGCCGACGCGGTCGCCGATGACGCCGCAGGCGAACAGGAGGCCGGCGAAGACGAGCGTGTAGGAGTTGATCATCCAGGCGAGGTCGCTCTGGCTGGCGCCCACGCCCTCGTTCGGATCGGCGAGCACCTTCATGGCGACGTTGAGGACGGTGTTGTCCAGCACCACGATGATGAGGCTGATGACCAGCACGCCGAGGATCGCCCACCGCCTCGGGTGGCCGGTGTCCTCGTCTACTGGGACGGAACGGGTTTCACTCACGGGGTTTCCATTTCTGCATGTGCGTGGTTCGGTGTCGCCGCCGAAGCGCCGTCGGCGGTGGTGTTGAAGATCAGCCTAAGCTTTTTCGATACGATACGGTACCGTATCGTAATGTAGCTCACACGGAAACCTATCGCTCCTCACCGACGGTCCGGCGCCACTCTCCGTCTTTCCCGATTCCCCCGGACCGCCGGAGGTGGTTGAATGGGCGTCGTGGCCGCGAAATTTCCGTATGACGACCTGCAATCGTTCCTCGCCCGGCTCGAAGCCGACGGGGAACTCACACGCGTCTCCGCCGAGGTCGACCCGAACCTGGAGATCTCCGAGATCACCCAGCGCGTCATCCGCGACGGCGGACCGGCGCTGCTGTTCGAGAACCCCGCCGGCAGCGACATGCCGCTGGCGATCAACCTGTTCGGCACGCTCCCCCGCATGGCCAGGGCCCTCGGCGTCGACGACCTCGACGAGATCGGCACGCGCATCGGCGAGCTCGCCAAGCCCGAACTGCCCGTCGGCTGGGCCGGCATCCGCGACGGCCTCGGCAAGCTCCTGCAACTGAAGTCCGTGCCGCCCAAGAAGGTTCGCAAAGCCCCCTGCCAGGAAGTCGTCCTCAAGGGCGAGGACGTCGACCTCAACCTGATGCCCGGCCTCGAGGTGTGGCCCGGCGACGGCGGCGTGTTCCACAACTTCGGGCTCACCCACACCAAGCACCCCGAGACCGGCAAGCGCAACGTCGGCCTCTACCGGCTCCAGCAGCACGACGAGCGCACCCTGGGCCTGCACTGGCAGATCCACAAGAACTCCACGAGCCACTACGCCGAGGCCGAACGGCGAGGCGAGCGGCTGCCCGTCGCGATCGCGATCGGGCCCGACCCGGTCATGGCCTACGCCGCCACCGCCCCGCTGCCGCCGGACATCGACGAATATCTCTTCGCCGGCTTCCTGCGCGGCGAGCGCGTCGAGATGACCGACTGCCTCACCGTGCCGCTCCAGGTCCCGGCGACCTCCCAGATCGTCCTCGAAGGCTGGGCCGAGCCCGGCGAGCGCCTGCCCGAGGGCCCCTTCGGGGACCACACCGGGTTCTACACGCCCGTCGAGCCGTTCCCCGTCATGCACGTCGAGGCGATGACGATGCGGGAGAAGCCGATCTACCACACGATCATCACCTCGGCGCCGCCCCAGGAGGACCACGGGCTCGGCAAGGCCACCGAACGGATCTTCCTGCCGCTGATCAAGCTCATGATCCCCGAGATCGTCGACTACGACATGCCCGCGGCCGGCGTCTTCCACAACTGCGTCATCGTCTCGATCGACAAGAAGTACCCCAAGCACGCACAGAAGGTCATGAGCGCCATCTGGGGGCTCCAGCTGATGAGCCTGACCAAGCTCATCGTCGTCGTCGACGCCGAATGCGACGTCCACGACTACCGCGAGGTCGCGTGGCGCGCGCTGGGCAACGTGGACTACTCCAGGGACCTACTGCTGACCGAAGGGCCCGTCGACCACCTCGACCACGCCTCCTACCACCAGTTCTGGGGCGGCAAGGCCGGCATCGACGCGACCGCGAAATGGCCCGAGGAGGGCTACACGCGCGGATGGCCCGAGGCGACGCGCATGAGCTCGGCGATCACGGCCACCGTCGACCGCAGATGGAAAGAGTACGGACTTGACTGAAGTAGCCCCCCGGCCCAACCCCGTCCGCGACTTCCTCAAGCTCGTGGCCTTCGAGCACTCGGTCTTCGCCCTGCCCTTCGCCTACCTCGCGAGCTTGACCGTGATGGAGATCGAGGACGCCTTCAGCTGGAGGGTCCTGGTCCTGGTGACCGTGGCGATGGTCTCCGGCAGGACCCTCGCGATGGCCGCCAACCGGATCATCGACCGCAAGATCGACGCCCAGAACCCCAGGACCGCGCAGCGCGAGCTGGTGACGGGCAGGATCTCCCTGCGCACCGCCTACATCGGGTGCGCGGTGAGCCTGGTGGTCTTCCTGGCCTCGGCGGCCATGCTGAACCCGCTGTGCCTGGCGCTCGCGCCCCTCGCCGTGATCCCGCTGATCGTGTACCCGTACGCCAAGCGCTTCACGGACTACCCGCACGCCGTGCTCGGCCTGGCACAGATGGTGGCGCCGGTGGGCGCCTGGCTGGCCGTGACCGGCAGCTTCGAAGGATCGGGACCGGCCATGGTGCTCGGCCTGGCCGTGGGGCTGTGGATCGGCGGCTTCGATCTGATCTACGCCTGCCAGGACGTGGAGGTGGACCGAAGGATCGGCGTGCGCTCGACGCCGGCGAAGTGGGGCGTGAAGGCCGCGCTCGGCGCCTCGACGGCGACCCACGCGGTCGCATGGGCGATGTTCGCCTGGTTCGGCGCCCTGACGGACTTCGGCCTGCCGTACTGGATCGGCCTGGCGCTGGTGGGCGTGGCGCTGGCCTGGGAACACATGATCGTCAAGCCGAACGACCTGAGCAAGGTCAACCGGGCCTTCTTCACCGCCAACGGCTTCGTGGCGATGGCCCTCTTCGCCTTCGCGCTGGCCGACCTCGCGCTCCAGTGACACAGCGACTTTACAGCACGAGTACCGTAACTCCTGCTCGTTAAGATCCCTCACGACAATGAGTTGATCGACGTATCGAATCGAACTTTCCAAGCCGAATTGTCTCGCGGCGGCGACAAGCCGGTCGCGATATGATGGTTCGATTGCTACAGACTCCTCATACAACCACGAGCAAAGATGTTCTAGCGCAAGTCCCCATTCTCCCGCATCGATGAAGTCGCTCGCATCATCGATGACCCACGGCTCCCGCATGGGCGAATCAGCAAGCAAATTTCGCAACAAGCGCTCGGTCTCCCGTGAATTCAATGCGTACCTCACAAAGCGATCGCTTCTAGCGTCTAAACGGAAACGCGGTGACGATTCGATCGACCGCAGGTTCATAAATGACACGAATGTCAACACCTTCGAAAGTTCCCTCGATCTTCCACCGTGACGGATCACCACCTCGGGTGAACAACGAACCCTTCTTCCCTGTTTGCTGAGTCCAAGAACTACCGGGGTTTGTTGCAACCTCAGCAACGCTGCTAAGGATTTTATCGGTGTCCCATTCCATTGGAAACACCGTCTTGCCCGGGTTGCCCGGCCACTTGTGGCCGCCTCCGGTGGCATCACCACTGATGATGTGAAACTGCGCCTTTCCATCGACGAGGTCTCGGCCGATCTCGTCATCGCCGCCACAGTTGTGGGTGAGGAAGTCGGTGGCATCCACCGCAACGTTGAACGTGTGCAGGCCGGCGACCGTGAGGTTATGGACCGTCGTGTGGTCGGCGCTGACCTCTACCGAATCGACCTGAATCCAGGTCCCTGCGCTGGTTCGGAGGAGTTGGCCCTCCTTCAGATCGACCGCGTCCACCCAGACTCCCGGGAGCGTTGCCTCGTCAACGACCGGCGGGCCGCCGCCTCCGGATCCCGATCCATCGGCGCCTTCAGCCTGGCTCACGGTTGTGGCCACGACAGCTTCGTCTTCACTCAGGTTCTGGCCGAATGCCTGCGCGATCGGCACCGTCGCCAGGTCCGCCACCCAGATCGGGTGCTCATCGGTCGCGGTCACCGTCCCGTCGGCCTCGCCGTCACCGTCGGTGTCCACGGCGATGTCCACCAGGACGCGCTCACCGGTGCCTTCGATGGTCGTGACCACCGCTCGGGCCTCGGTCTCGCCGGTCTCCTCGTCGGTGGCGAGCACCTCGTCGCCGGGCTCGATCTCGTCGATCGCCTTCGTTGAACCGTCGGCCATCACCACTCTCGTATCCGCGGTGAAGGAATTGCCGATGCCGCAGGACGGCGCTTCGGAACTGATCGAGTCGAACTTCCGCTTGGCCCGATCCGCCGCCGCGTCGACCGCGTCGTTGTAGCGCCGCATCGTGCTGCGTGCCCAGGCGAGCTTCTCCTGGAAGCCGGTCACGGCCTTGTAGATCTTCTTGGCCGCGCTGAACAGCTTGCCGGCCATCTTCGCGACCTTGGTCCAGGGGATGAGGTCCATGAGCAGCGATGCACAGGACCACATGTCGCCCGAGCCCACACAACTCATGATGTCGTTGACGCCTATGAGATCGAGCAGGATCTCCGCCCCGACATCGATGACCACATCGATGATGGAAGTGTTGAGAATGTCCTGAGCTTCTTCGGCCTCCTGGGTGAGATCCCCGTCGACATAGTCCTCTGCCAGGTCTTGCTGCTTGGTCTCGTCGGACGGCACGGCGCTGCCCCGGCCCTGTCCGCACTTGGCCGCACCGTCGTATTCGGCGCAGTCAGTCCGCAGCGAGCCGTTGCTGTTGTGATACGAGCAGTCGCCGTCGATGCAGGACCAGCCGTTGATGAACCCCGGCTTCAGACCGGACGGGTCTGCGAACGACACCGGCGAATGGTTCGCATAGGAGTACCCGGTCAGCTGCTGGGAGTCGGTCGGATCGAGGATCGGATCGGCGGATATGAACCTGCCGAGCATCGGATCGTATTCTCTGGCGCCCAAATGGGTCAGGCCCGAGGGATCTTCGGTGCCACCCAGGAAGCCGTGATCGTCCACCCACGTCGCGACCGGAGTGCCGCGCTCGTTGCCGTACAGGTCGTAGTGGCGCACATTGGTCTCGTGCGTCTCCGCGTCGACCGTCGCCGTCGTCGTGCCCTGGTGGTCTGAGGCGAGCCAGTGCACCTTGTTGTCATTGGTGCGAATGGCGATCTGCTGGCCGCCGTGCGAGTAGTAGCGGGTCGCGCTTACCGTCCCGTCCGGGGCTTTGACCAGCTCCATGCCGGGCAGGAAGACCGTGACCGTCCCGTCCGGGTCGGTGCGCGAGATGCGGCCGCCGCCGGCGGTGTAGTCGTAGTCGGTGACGTCGCCGCCGGTCTCCAAGGTCTCCAGTTTGCCGTCGACCGACCAGGTCAGGGTCTGTGCGATGCCGTTCTCGTCGGGCCGCGTCACCGTGTTGCCGGTCGCGTCGTAGGCGTAGTTGAGGGTCTTGGTGCCCTCGGCGTTCGTGATCGTCGCGGCCGTCACCGTGTGCGGCTTCGCCGGATCGTACGTGTAGTCGATCGTCTCGCCCGCCAGGTGGTCGACCTGGCTGGAGCGGTTTCCGGAGTCGTCGAACGTCCACGACTGCCAGTACGGGGCCGCCCCGCCGACCTGGTCGGCGCTGCTCGGCTCGGCATCGCAGGCGGCAGGCGTGGCGCCGGTCCAGGCGTCGGTGATGCGCTTGAGGTAGTCGTACGAGAAGCACTGGGTGTCGGCGCCGAGATCGGACTGGTTGTCGATCGAGGTGATCAGGCCACCGTCGGTGTACTCGTAGGCCAGGTCGGTGACCACGTGGTCCGGCCCGGTCGAGACCTGGAAGCTCGAACCGGCCACGCGCCGGGTGCCGTCCTCATAGGTGTACGCCTGCCACGCGACCGGCGCTTCGGAGACGTTCGGGCCGTCAGGGTCGAACGTCAGCTGCGCAACCTCGGCGAACTTCGTGTACAGCGACTCCGAGACGTACCACTGCCGAGCCGAGTAGGTCGTCTGCGGCAACCCCAGATCGGAGTACGTGGTGACGACGCCTTCTTCGGCCAGACCTCCTCCGGAGGGATAGATCGTCTCTTCGAGGGAGCCGTCCGGGTTGTACGAGTACCAGTACTCGAAGGACCGCGCCAGCCCGTTGCCCAGCGAGTCCGGCATCGAGTACCGGATGCCCTTGGGGCGGCCCGCGTCGTCGTACGACAGGATTCGGGTCTTGTAGAGATTGCCGTCCTCGTCCCACTTCGAGGTCGTGGCCGGTAGCCCCTTGCCGAACAGGTCGTACTCGTACGCCTCGATCAGCTCGCCCCAGAAGTCGTCCTCCATGACGTAGATGACCCGGCCGAGTTCGTCGTACTCGTACCACAGGCTCTTGCCACGAGAGTCGGTGACCGACTCGACCAGGCCGTTGTCGTAGTAGGTCGTATCGGTGCGGCCCGTGTCAGGGTCGACCGAGGCGGTCTGGCGGCCGAGGAGGTCGTACTCGTAGGACCACGTGTCGCCGCCCGGGTCGGTCATCGACACCAGGCGGTCGGCGTGGTCGTACTCGTAGGTGATCGCGTCGTACGCGCCGTCCGGGTCGGCGGTGTGGAGGTTGCGCAGTTCCACCGTGTTGCCCGCCGCGTCCACGACGGAGGTGGCCCCGCGCCCGTCCGGGTCGATGACGGTGACTTCCTCACCGTCGTAGACGGTGGTGGTGCGGTACTGCTCGATCCCGTAGGAGTAGAACACCTCCGCCGTCACGCGCCCGGCCGTGTCGTATTCGAGGGCGGTGGTGCCGGGCACCGAGTTGTCGGAGACCTCGAACAGCGTGGTGGACGGGTCGAGTTCGTTGTAGTACGCGGAGTGCCGCTTGTGGACCAGACCGCGGGTGTCGTAGAAGGTGTCGGAGAGGATCCGGCCGCCGTCCGGCGCGGGAATCTGGGTCTGGCGGGATCGGAGCAGGCCGTCGAACAGCTCGATGGTGGTCGTGTAGGTGTTGTTCGCGTTGATGCCGTGCGTGATCGTCGCGTTCGGCGCGGTATCGGACAGGATGTACTCGAAGGTCGCCGCGGGGTCGTATCCGTCGGCCTTGGTCCGATCCGGCGTCCAGCCCGCGACAAGGCGGCCCAGCGCGTCGTACTCCATCTCGGTCGTATTGCCGTTGGCGTCGGTGGACTCGAGGGCATTGCCCCGCAACGGGTCGAGTGTCTGCGTGCTGGTGTGGCCGAGAGGGTTGGTGGTCGTCACCTGTGTGAGCGGGCCGCCCGTGGCCGGCGTGTACTCGGTGGTGGTGACGTTGCCGTCGACGTCGGTGGAGGTCAGGCCGCGCCCGTAGCGGTCGACGGTGATGGTGCCGGTCACCAGGTAGACCGGTGCACCGCCGGAGTAGTCCTTCGCCACCTCGGTCTTGGTGATGTCGCCCTTGGTCGGTGCGGTGCCGAAGGTCGTGGCGCCGTCGTAGTAGACCCGCTCGTCGGAGATCAGGTCGTCCGGATACGAGGGTGCGGCATCGCATGAGGTGGACAGTGTCTCGGTGCGGGACGGGAGGTTCAGGATCCACGCGCTGGTGTTGCGCGCATAGCTGATCTTGACGCATTTCTCGTCGCCCGAGACTGCGGTGTCGCCTGAGGACTCGGTCTCGACGGCCATGCCGCGGCTGTCGTAGGCGGTCTCCGTGGCGACCGTGCGCCATGTGCCGTCGGCGAGCTTCGTGCGCGACTCGATGTGGCTGGTACCGGTGTGGCGAGCGTGCACGGTGCCCCAGTCGCGGACCCGAGTCGAGGTCGGCGACGAGCGCCATGGCGTGTAGGTGGTCTCGGAGATCACCGCGCCGTCGAGGTAGGTGCGCTGCGCGCGGGGGCGACCGGCGTACTCGTCATAGTCGGTGATGCCGTCGACCTTGATCGAGGTGGTGGTCCCGTCCGGCAGCTCCTGCCCGTGCAAGCCACGGAAGAACGTGCTCTCGGAGACGAGCAGCTCGTCCGAGCCGTCGCCGGTGAGGGTGCGGACTCCGGAGTAGCCGCGATACATCGACCAGGTCTTGTAGTCGGGGTCGGTGAGTCCGTCGTCGTCCGCGAAGCGCCAGGCAGGGGTGCCGATGTACTCGTAGCTCGTGGTGATGGGCGGGGAGCCGCCCGTGGTGTCGATGTCGGCCACTTCGGTGACGAGGTACTTGTGGTACCAGTCGTACTCGGGAGTCCCGCCGTTGTCCTCGGCGGTGGTGGTGATGATCGGCATGCACCGCATGTCGTTGTCCTCCGGGCCGGAGGGCATGACGCCGTTCTTCGCGTCGCATTCGGTGTCGGTGTAGTTGACGGTGGTGACGCCGCCGGTGCCGTTGCGGATCGCCGATATGCGGAACCAGTTCATCGGCGCTTTGGTGTCCAAGGTCCTCTGGACCCGGTTGGACAGCTGGATGCCGGAGAACGTCGTCTCGGGCATCGCGATCGGCTCGTCACCGGCCAGGCCGGTGCGCTGGATTCCCTCGAGCCAGAGACCGGCGCGGGTGGAGTCGCCGGGATCGGGCCAGGAGTGCCTCAGTGTCCACTTGTCGACCCCGGTCCAGGTGCCGCCCACGTTCACCTGCGTGGTGATCGAGGCGAGACGCTGATCGGTGAAGAACGCGGGGGTGTAGATGTCGGCGCAGTCGCTCGCGGTGCCGTCGCAGGCCTGGTCGAGCGGCGTGTCCGGCCAGTTCTCCGGATGGTCGTAGTCGCAGGTCGCATCGGGCAGGCACCGGTCGGCGAGGCCGAAGACGACCCGGTTGGCGGCCCCGGCGTAGGCGTCGCCGGACCGCAGGCCGTAGTCGATGCGTTTGAGGTTCGAGGCACGGTCGTAGTCGACGGGGTTCTCGTCGTCGAGGTTGAGGAGGTAGTGGTTGGTCTCGCCCTCGTAGAAGTAGGCGATGGCGTTGCCGTGGGTGTCGACGACCCAGTCCAACTGCCAGCGCCAGGCCTGGTCGCACCAGGAGTCGTCGAAGGCGGCGGCGTGGCAGGGCTCACCGGAGTGGTTGCCGAAGACCGGGACCGTGGAGGTCGACTCGGTCTCGGCGTCACCGGAGCCGTAGCCGGGGAGGCGGTTGAGGCCGAAGAAGTACTGGATGCCGCCGGCGGTGGTGACCTTCCAGTATTCGCCGTTGTCATCCCCGTTCGCCGCACCGGAGAGCTTCTCGACTTTGGAGGCGTCGTCGTTCTTGATCTTCCATCCGCCGGTGTCATCATCGCGGATGAGCTCGCCGCCGGTGCCGTTGAGCGAGAGGAAGGCGTTGTCGGTGCGCCAGCACTGATCGCCGCCGGTGTTGTCCGGGTTGTTGGCACCGTCCTCGTCGTCCATCTGGCAGGCGGTGTACTTGCGCTCGATGAAGCCGGGGTCGAAGGAGAAGCCCTCCCCGATGATCGAGGGCTGGTTGTTGGTGGACTCGTTGCGGCCGTCCACCGCGGATGAGGAGTAGGCCAAGGCGATCGAGGGGTCGAGACCGCCGACAGAGGAGGACGCGTCGATGGGGTAGGACCAGGAGAAGTCGCCGGTCGGGTTCCCGGCGGACCATGTGGCCGAGGGAGCGAGGGTGGTTGCGGCGAAGGTGCCGTTGTCGCCGGACGCTGAGGCCGCCATGGTCACCGCTGCGGCGGCCGAGCTCGATGTGGACGTTTGGGCGTGAGCGTCGGCGGCGTCGGCGGCAGGGGCGTATCCGCCGCCGGTCCGGGTCTCGGTGAGTTCGACCGTCGCGGTCAGGGTGCCTTCGACCGCGTTGTTGGTCGAGGTGATCTCGGAGCCGGCGGACCGATAGATTTTGAGCCGGTCGTCCCAGTCGGCGCCGCCCGCGTTCCGGTAGGCGCTGTAGTCGAACGCGACCTCGACAGTGCCGGGAGCGGAGGAGCCGTCGGTGCGTTCGATCTCCCAGTGGAGACCGTCGACCGCGCTCGCCGAGGTCAGTGCTATTCGGAGGCTCACGGGGGCGTTCTCGCCGACCGGTGCGACCGACACTCCCAGTTCGGGTACCTCGACCGCCTCGCCCGCGGGAAGCTCCACTTCGACTGATCCGAGCTCGGGGAAAGCTACGGCCTGATCGCCGGTGGCCGCCTTGTCGGCGGCCTCGTCCGTGGGGAGTTCGATCTCGGGCGCTTCGAAGTCCTCGCCCGGGACGGACTCGACCTGGTCTATCGCTTCTGGACGGTACGGCGCTTCCCAGAATCCGACCCACATCAGGAAGCCGGTCAGCAGTGCCGCGATCGCTCCGAAGACGGCGGCCCGGCGGACCAGCGTCTTTTGCGATGCACGCCAGGGCAGGTCGCTCAGGGCACGCGCATCTGCGGGGGTCGGATCGGACTTCGTGGGGCGGGCTTCGGGCACGGGTGTACGGGGGGCGTCGTCCACAGGAGCTCCAGCTCGGTTACATGAAGTTATTTCAGCTCGAGACTGTAGCAGAGTCCTCACCGAACAATCAATACATTGATCCTCAATGGCCGTAATGCGTCCACATGCTGCAACAACGTCCGACCTTCCTCAACTGCCGCAGATCTGGCATACTCTCCGGAGTCGAGTGCTCTGCGCGGAGCAACGACACCACCCCGTACAAACCAATAAGGGAGCAACCTTTGCGATCGAATGCCCCCCAGCCGATCGCGGCACGACTGGCGGTTCTCGCCGCTGGCGTGGTAGCCGCGACGCTGCTCGCCACCCCGCCCGCTCAAGCACAGACGACCGCCGATGAGGGAGTGCCGCCCGGTACTGGCTCGTCGGACACCGCGACGGACACCGAGATCTCGGACGCGCTCTCCGAGGCGGCCACCACCGGCGAAGAAGTCGAGATCGAGTCGCTCGCCAGCTCGGACTCGGAGGTCTACGCCACCCCAGAGGGGACCTTCGTGGAGGAGATCGCCTTGGAGCCCTATCAGGCGGAGTCCGCCGAAGGGACATGGGCACCGATCGACAACACCCTCATCGCCTCGGCGACCGGAACGCTCGTCCCCACCAATAGCGATTCCGGCCTCGAACTCTCCGGTGGCGGCGATACGACGATCGCGCGCGTCACCGACGTCCACGGTCGGAGCGTGGCCTACACCTGGCACGAGAGCCTTCCGGCTCCTGCCGTGACAGGCGATACCGCCACCTATGCCGAAGTCCTGCCCGGAGTCGATTTGAAGATCAAGGCGACGAATGAGGGCTTCGCCAAGGTCTTCGAAGTGAAGACGCCTGAAGCGGCCGCCTCAGCCGACGTCGCGAGCCTCGAGATGGGGCTGGAGCTCGACGGGTTCACCGCGGCCATCGGCGACACCGGCGCGCTGGAGATCTTCGACTTCGCCGGCAATGTCGTCTACGGCGGTCCCACCCCCGTCATGTGGGACGCCACTCCCCCGGACGAGACCGTCGGTGACTCGGTCTCCGTCGACTGGTCGCCTTCGACGTTCGCGATGACCGCTGACGTCGCGACCGCCTACACGGATGGGGTGCTCACGCTCACTCCTGACGCGGGGATGCTCGCGAGCCCCGACGCAGTGTATCCACTGAGGATCGATCCCAAGCACGTCAAGATCGGACGCAGCGCCTGGGGCATGGTCTCGGACTGGTCCGGCTACCGCAATCGCAGTTACTACAACGGCGGCAGTTTCGAGAAGGACTCCAACGGCACCGCCCGCGTCGGACGCGCCTACGACTACCGAGTCGGCATGGAGCAGACCTGGCGGCTGGCCTTCGAGTTCAACACATCGAAGTTCCGCGGCAAGGACATCATCGAGGCGGACCTGCGCCTGACCCTCACCTACTCGTGGATGCACCAGTGCGACGGCATCTCGACCACCGCCGACATCCACGAACTGGACGCCGGCAACCTGAGGAACTGGACCTGGAACCGCCAAGGCGACTGGGGCTCGAAGATCGCCTCCCGCGATGAGGGCATCGCCTCCGGATGCGGCGCACCGCGACAACTGTGGACGGACGTCACCAGTTACGTCGACGAAGTGGCCGGCACCAGCGACCGAAAGATCCAGTTCGGACTCAAGGCCTCCTCGGAGACCTGCGGGACGCACTGCACCGGCTTCCGCCGCTTCGGGCCGGAGAAGACCAAGGACGACTACGGCGGCGTCTACCTTCGCGTCAAGTACAACACGGCCCCGAACAAGCCCGGATCGTTCACCATCGACGGTCAATCCTGCCGCAGCGGCTCCACCGTCAAACTCGGAGCGGCCGTCTCGTGGACGGTCACCGCGAAGCTCGCCGACGCCGAAGGCGACAACATGGACGGAGTCCTGAAGTGGACCGATCAGGACTCGGGCTCCACGAAGACCTGGAACACCTCGGGTACGGACCGCGAGCGCGCGACTTGGAGCGTGCATGCCGGCGATCTCGGCGGTCAGACGTATAAAGCCACCGTGGCGGCCAAGGACAGCCGCGCCACCGGAGCAAGCGCCGGAGGATGCACCGTATTGGTCGACACCATACCGCCGGATCCACCGACGGTCACCTCGACGGACTATCCAGCGGACGGCAACACGCACGGTTCGGTCGGCAAGACCGGCCGCTTCACCCTCCAGTCCGCCAGCGACGACACCGCCGGTTACCACTGGAGCCTCCAAGACGCGCCGGGCGACAACACGGTCCCGGTCTCCACGCTCGGCAGCGGTGCGACCATCGCCTTCGACCCGCCCACCAGCGGCGTGCTGACGTTGAGCGCGTGGGCCTACGACGAGCACGGCAACACCTCGACCAAGACGTCATACACATTCACCGTCGGGGACGCTTCCGATCCGATCGCGCACTGGAAGCTCGACGAGACCGACGGCACCACCGCCGCCGACTGGCCTTATGAGGGCAACGAGGACGACGTCGACCTACCGTTGACCGTCACAGGCGGCCAGTGGACCGGTGGCACCGCCGCCGACGCGGCCAACGATCATTTGAACTATCTGACATTCGACGGCGCCGGCGAGGCGACCACCGACTCGCCACCGATCGATACCGATGTCTCCTACACCGTGTCGGCATGGGTGCGCGTCCATGAGACCGACGTCGACTACACCATCGCTTCCCAGGACGGCATCGTCAACTCGGCGTTCATGCTGAAATACGACGGCGAGAGCCACGAGTTCCTGTTCGTCACCTGCAACCGCGACAGCAACCAACCCGAGTCGGGGCTGGCGTGTCCTTCCGCGGGCTCCGAGGTGTCGGTACAGGCGGGCGTCTGGTACCACGTGACCGGCGTCTACGACTACGGCAACGGCCAAATGCGGATCTACGTCAACGGCCAACTGCAGAACACCGCCCCCATCAGCGGCGTCTTCGACGCCAACGGCTCGTTCGTCCTCGGTCGCGACCTATACGGGGGCAATGAAGGCACCCGCTTCGCCGGCGATGTCGACGACGTGAAGGTCTGGGACCGCATCGTCTCGACCGGTGAAATCGGGCGGCTCGGCCAACACGCCGAGGGCATCTGGGACTTCGAGTCCGTCGACACCGACAACTTCCCCGATCTCTCCGGCGGGAGTCACGAGCTCAACGGGACCGACGTCGAGCTCGTCGAGGGCATCGACGGCATGGCTGCCGGATTCAACGGCTCGACTTCGACCGCCACAACGTACGGTCAAGTCCTTGACACCTCCGGGGACTTCACCATCGGCGCCTGGGTACGGCTCGACAGCGACGACGAGACCGTCAACGTGCTCAGTCAGGACGGGGCGTACGTGAGCCCGTTCTATCTGGGGTACGTCTCGAACCACGACAGATGGGCGTTCCGAACGACCACACAGGATTCCACCTCCTACGGGTGGAAGGAGCTCCACGTGCCGATGGACGTGGCCGTCGGCGAGTGGACGCACCTGGCCGTCGTATACGAGGCCGCCGAGGGCGAGGTCGCGGTTTACGTCAACGGCAATCCAGCGGCCCAGACCACCGGATTCGACCTGTGGTCGGCGAGCGGCCCGCTCCGCGTCGGCTCCGTGCTGCATCGCGGCGTCGTCACCGACTACTGGCCCGGGGCGATCGACAACGCGAACGTCAGCACCGGCGCCTTCGACGACCAGCAGGTCAAGGCTCTGGCCGACATCACCGTCCGTACGACCAACAGTGAGCTGCTCACTGGCCACTTCAACCACGACGACCACCTTGACGCGATCGCGATCGTCGAGTCCGACGAACGGAACTCGGACATCTACTTTCTCGAAGGGGACGGCACCGGGGGATTCGTCCGATCGACGGATCCGGTCTTCGAATCCGACGATCTCAATCTGCTCGAAGAACGCCGATGGCATCTGGACGATGCGGTGTGGCGGGTCGGCGACGTCAACGGCGACGGCCGCGACGACCTCGTGCTCGCCGTGGCCGGGGATGAACATTTCGAGGTCTGGGCATTGCCGTCGTGCGCGCGCAGCGACCGACTCTGCAAGAAGGACGGTTACCTCTTCAGCCCGACCGACATCGTTCCACTCGAACTGTCCGAAACCGCGGGCTGGACGTTGAGCGAAGCCGAGCTACAGGTAGAGGATGTCACCGGCGATCAGCACGCCGACCTCGTGATGCTCCGCCGGGACGGTCTGGACACCTACAGCGTCTGGGCGTCGGAGTTCGGCGAGACCGGCCTGGAGACCCCGGTCCAGCTCGCCACGGACACCGGAGACACGCACGGCATCGAACTCGCCGTCGCCGACTTCGACGGCGATTGGTGGGGCGACGTTGCTGAGATCCGCACCGACGCGAACGGGAACGCCGCGGTCTACATCCGCCACGGATCGGCGACGGGCCTGGGAACACCCGTACTCGCGCTCGCCGGAGCCGGTAACTGGGATGCCGATCGCGACCACGTCACCATCGCCGATGTCACCGGGGACGGCCTGCCGGACTTCGTGAACGCCTACCGGTTCACCTCACGTGTCCGAATCCAGGTCGCCGCCGCGCTGCCGGACCGAGGCGGATTCACCAACACCGCCTGGGACTACTCCAGCCGTTGCACCGGGTGCTCCTCGGATCTGACTCCGTGGGTGCACACGCGCCTCGTCGGAGGCGACGTCAACGCGGACGGGACCGACGACCTGTTCACCCTGAGAGCCGGCGTCGACGGTGATGTCGGCGCGATGTGGACGAGGATCTCAACCGGTACGATGTTCGCCGCGCCGCAACCGACGTGGGCGGACGCGACCACGTGTTTCGGCGTCGAGGGCGACGTCAACGGCGACGGATACCGCGACGCGGTGCTGCCCTATCCGACCTACGATGCCAGCGGCATCACCGACGCCGGAGCGATCTGGTTCGTTGACGGAGCGACCGGTGCGGCCAGCATCGTTCACCAGAACACTGCGAGCGTCGAAGGCGACTCGGAGGCGTCGGACCAATTCGGGTTCTCCGTCGGTATGCACGACGCCGACGCCGACGGGTGCTCAGAGATCGTGGCAGGCGTTCCGGGCGAGAACGAATCGACCGGATACGTGCAGGTGCTGCCAGGCGCTCCGCAGGGTATCGACACCGCGGCCGATTACTTGATGAGTCAGGGTTCGCACGGGGTTCCCGGGGCCAACGAGGCAGGCGACCAGTTCGGCCACGCGGTGACAGCCACGAACTTGCCGGACGGCACTCCAGTGCTCGCCATCGGCATTCCGGGAGAAGACGTCCAAACCGACGCCACCGGCGCCTACCGAGACGGCGACACACGCGTGTCGGAGGTGGAGAACGGCGGCGCGATTGTCTACATCCAAGGCGACGGCAAGGCTTGGGTCGATCAGAACACGTTCGGATCCACGAAGTCCGTCGAAGCGGGCGACCAATTCGGCTGGTCGCTCTCGGCAACGTCAACTCTACTCGTCGTCGGGATTCCGTTCGAGGACGGGGTCGGCACCAGCGACGAGGGAGGCATCTTGCTGCTCGACCACACCACCTCCAGCGAGGGCCGGCCTGACTACATCGCCTGGCTGGACCAAGGAGACGAAGTGGTGCCCGGCGGCTCCGAATCCGGTGACCGTCTCGGTTATTCGGTGGCGGCGATCGACTACTGGCCCCAGGGTGCAGGAGCGAACGAGGTGCACACCAGGGTCGTCGCCGCCGCTCCATGGGAGGACCTCTCCAGCAATACGATCGCGGACGCAGGCACGGTGAGCATGCTCAACCTGGATGATTCAGGCGCACTCACACTGGCCGCCAGCTATAGGCAGGGTGCCGAACTCGGCGACGGGCTCGAGCGAAGCGACCACCTCGGCACCAGCCTCGCGTTCGCCGATCTGGACCCGACCCGGCAGGCGACGAACGCGACGCTGAAACTCATCATCGGCGCCCAAGACGAAGACGGGCCTACCAGTGGCGACTTCGACCTCGGGATCGTCCACATCACCGGAGCGGCAGCTCCGAGCGCGGGCATCGACACCATAATCAAGGATCCCGCTGCGGCGCCGTACTGCGATTTCGGCGCCGGACTCGGCCACACCGCCCACCAGTTCTACGTGACCGCTCCTGGCACCGATGGGCTCTATGCCGTTCCTTGGTCGGATGCTTTGGAAGGCATGACGGAGACCGCGGCAGCGGTCACCGCATAGCAGGGTCGGATCGTCGACCAGGGCCCCGCCGCAGCCGGTGGCGGGGCCCTGGCGGCGTCCGGGTCGGCCGGCGGGCATCGAGGAAGAGCGGCGAGGTCGTACGGGGTTGTATCGACACGGTCTCAACGCTGGACTTTGGGGACCTCCCTAGGCCAAGATGAGGCCATGTGCCCCCGAACGACCGATCTCAACATCACCGTGGAGGCACCGTGCATCCACTGATCGGGTACCTCATCGCCTCGGGGCTGTTCGCGATCGGGCTCTACGGGGTCCTCACCAGACGGAACGCCGTCATGCAGCTCGCCGCCGCCGAACTCATGCTCGGCGGCGTCCATCTGGTCCTGGTGACGACCGATGTCGTCCAGAACGCCTACACCGGGCAGAGCTTCGCCCTGTTCATCGTCGTCATCGCGGCCGCTGAAGTCGGGGTCGGGCTCGCGCTCGTGCTGCACCTCTGGCGCGCCCGTGCCACGATCGACACCGACGACCTTCCCCACGAAGAGCGGGAAGAACAGGCGGGCCGTCACTTATGGACTTTTTCGCATGGGCGCTGGTCGCCCTGCCCGCCGCGGCCGGACTCGTCGGACTGGTCTTGCGACGCCGCGAGCACGCGGCCTGGCTGGGTGTCGCCGCCCCAGCGGGGGCGTTGGCCTGCGCCGTGGTCGCGGGATTCTCCAATCCCGTCACGGCGTTCACCTTGGCCGACTTCGGGTCGATCCGGGTCTCGGCCGCGCTCGATCTTTCGGCCAGCGCGGTCGCGGTGGCGATCGCGACCGCACTGGTCTCCATGCTGGTGCAGCTCTACTCGGTCGCCTATCTGCGGGACGATCCCCGGTACGTGCCGTTCGCCGCCCAGGTGAACCTGTTCTGCGCCGCGATGCTGCTGGTGGTCTGCGCCGACGACCTGGTGTTCCTGCTCATCGGCTGGGAGGTCATGGGCACCTGCTCGTACCTGCTCATCGCCCACTACGCGAAGCTGCCCGCCGCCCCGGGGGCCGCCGCGAAGGCGTTCCTGGTGACGCGGTTCGGCGACGTGGGGTTCGTCCTCGGCGTCATGGTCCTCGGCGCCTGGGCCGGGACGTTCCGCATCAGCGAGCTCGGCGAGGTCCCCTCCGGGGTCGCCGCCGCCTCGATGCTGTTGATCCTGTTCGGCTGCGTCGGCAAGTCGGCCCAGTTCCCGCTCCAGGTCTGGCTGCCTCCCGCGATGGCCGGCCCCACGCCGGTGAGCGCGCTCATCCACGCGGCCACCATGGTCGCCGCCGGGGCCTACGTGCTCACCCGGCTCCTCCCGGTCTGGCCGCCCGAGCTGCTGCTGGTCGTCGCGATCGTCGCGGCCGTCAGCATGGTCGGCGCGGGCCTGTGCGCCTTCGCCGCCACCGACGTCAAGGGCGTCTTGGCGTGGTCGACGATCAGCCAGGTCGGGTTCATGTTCGCCGCCGTCGCCGTCGCGGCCGCCGACACCGCCCTGTTCCATCTGCTCGCCCACGCCGCCTTCAAGGCCCTGCTGTTCCTCACCGCCGGCGTCGTGATTCACCTGGCGGCCACGGACGGCTCGCTGAAGACGACCCGGCTGCGCCCCGGGGTCTCACCGTTGACGTTCTGGTCCATGACGATCGGGCTCGCCGCGATGGTCGGCCTGCCGCCGCTCGGCGGCTTCTACAGCAAGGAGGCCGTGCTCGGCGCCGCCTACGAGGCCGCGACGCCCGCGAGCGTCGTCGTGTTCTGGGCCGGCGTCGTCGCCTCGATCATCACCGCGGCCTACTCGGCCAGGCTGTGGCTGCTGCTGTTCTGGCGCGGCGGGCCCGAGGAGCGGCACACCGTGCCGCGAGCCGAGGCGATCGGGCTCTGGACCCTCGCGATCGGGACCGCCGGTGTCGGCGCCCTGTACTTCACCGGGCCGCTGGACGTGCCCGACCTGCACCTCGACCTCATGGCGCTCGTGCTCATCGCCGCCGCCGGGGGTCTCTACCTCGTCGGCGACTCGTGGTGGCGGGACCGGGCACGCGACCCCGACCGGATGCTCGGAAGGGCGAAGGGCCTGTTCGCGAACGGCGTCTACGCCGACGCCTTCGCCACCGCCGCGGCCCGCTCCGCCGCGAAGGCCGCGACCGGGGCGGCCCGGCTGCTCGACGAGCGGCTGGTGGACCGGACCGTCGTCGAGGGCTCCGCCCGTGCGACGCTGGCCGCGGCACGCGGCACCGACCTCGGGCACCGGGGCGGACTCGTGCGGTATCTGCGACTGAGCGTGGCCGGGACGCTGGTCGTCGCGGTCGTGGCGATCGGGGTGCACCTGTGGGCGTGATCTTGGTGGCCTCCGTCGCGCTGCCCCTGCTCGGGGCGGCGCTGACGTGGTGGCTGCGGCGCGGCTCGATCGGCGTCGCGGCCTCGGCGCTGGCGCTCCTCGCGGTCGCCGTGCTGCCGATGGGACGCGGCGACGGCTGGTGGCACCAGGTCGCGCTCTCGTGGGCGCCGGCGATCCGGCTCGACTTCGCGCTGTCGGTCGACGGCATCTCGTGGCCCCTGGCGCTGCTGACGGCGCTGCTGGGACTCCTGTGCTGCGTCCACAATGCCCGCGGCCCCTCGACGCTCACGGCGCTGCTGCTGGCCGTCCAGGGCGCCTCCACGGCGGTGTTCCTGGCGGACAACCTGGTGCTGTTCTTCATCGCCTTCGAGGCGGTCCTGCTGCCGATGTGGGCGATCGTCTACCGCTACGGCATCGACTCCTCCCGCCGGCACGCGGCCAATAAGTTCGCGCTGTTCACCGTCGCCGGCTCCCTGGTCATGGCGACGGGCCTGTTCGCGGCGATCGCCGACGCCGGGACGGCCGACCTCGGGGACATCATCGCGGCCGGGGGCGTGAGCCGCCAGGTGTCGCTGCTGGTGTTCGTGCTGCTCGCCGTCGGGTTCGCCGTCAAGGCGCCCCTGTGGCCGGTGCACACGTGGCTGCCCGACGCCCACACCGCCGCGCCCACCGTCGGCTCGGTGCTGCTCGCGGGCGTCCTGCTCAAGCTCGGCACCTACGGCCTCATCCGCGTGGCGGGCGGCATCGCGCCCGACGGCGCCGCCGAGGCCGCCCCGGTGCTGGGCGTCCTCGCCGCGGTCGGGATCGTCGTGGCGAGTCTGGTGTGTCTGGCGCAGGGCGAGATCAAGCGGCTCATCGCCTACTCCTCGGTGGGCCACATGGGCTTCGTGGTGCTCGCGTTCGCCACCGGCACCGAGGCCGGCATCAGGGCCGCACTGTTCGCGAACCTCGCGCACGGGCTCATCACCCCGCTCCTGTTCTTCCTCGCCGGGGCGCTCAAGGACCGCACCCACACCGGGCGTCTCGCCGAGCTCGGCGGCCTCAGGCTCGCCGCTCCGGCGCTCGCGGGCCTGCTCGGCTTCGCCTCGCTCGCGTCGCTGGGCCTGCCGGGACTGGCCGGTTTCTGGGGCGAGGCGTTCACCGTCTACGCCGCGGCCGACCGCGGCGGCGGGTGGACGGCGCTCGCCGTCGTCGCCGCGATCGGCGCGTTCCTCACCGCCGCCTACCTGCTTCGGATGCTCAAACACGTCAGCCACGGCGCCGTCGCACCGGCCGTCGAGGGCATCGGCGGGGTCTCCACCGGCGAGGCCGCTCTCTGGGCGCCCCTGATCGCGGCGACGCTCGCGCTCGGCCTGGCTCCGGGGCCGCTGCTGGACCTGTTCGCGACGGGAGTGCTGTAAATGGTGGCGCAGACGATCGACCACGCCGCGCTGCTGCCGCTGTACCTGGCGGCGGCCACCGCCGCCGCGGCCCTGTTCGCGGGAAGGTTCGCGAAGGCCGCCGTCATGGCCGGGCTCGCCGCCTCCGGCGTCGCGGCCGTCTGGCTCGGATTCGGGCCGACGCGCGCGACCTTCGCCGTCGGCGAGTGGCACTCCTTCGTGGCCGACGACGCCGCCATGGGCGTCGCCGCGCTCTTCGCGGGCCTGACGGTCCTCGTCGCGGCCATCAGCGGCAGCAGGGAGCCCGAGTTCTTCTTCCTGCTGGCCGTCTCGGCCGCCGGCGGCATCACGCTGGCCTCCAGCCGCGACCTCGTCACACTCATCGTGGCGCTCGAGACGCTCACCGTGCCGCTGTACCTGCTCGTCGCCAAGCCCGGCCGCGAAGGCGCCGAGGCTGGCGTGACGTTCCTCATCGCCTCGATCACCTCATCGGCGACGGCGCTCATGGGCTCGGCGCTGCTGTACGCCGCGGGCGGATCCGTCCACTTCGGCGGACTCGCCGCCGGACTCGACGGCGCGCACGCCGGACTGGTGGCCGCGGGCGTCGCCCTCACACTCGGCGGCCTGGCGTTCAAGCTCGCCGCCGCACCGCTCCACGCCTGGGCACCGCTCGTTCTCGAACGCGCACCGCTGCCCATCGCGACCTACCTCGCCAGCGCCTCCAAGCTCGGCGGCGGGATCGCCGTCGTCTGGGTCGTCTACTTCGCCCTGGCGCCGAGCGCGGGCCTGGCCGCCGGGATCGTCCTGGCCGTGATCGCGGTCGCCTCGATCGCCGTCGGCAATGTCGCGGCGCTCGTGCAGCGCCGCACCGTCGGCCTTCTGGCGTGGTCCGGGATCGCCCACGCCGGATACCTGCTCGCACCGCTGGGGGCGCTCAGCGCCGCGGCCGGGCGCGAGGACGCGCGGGCCGCCGCCTCGGCGGCGCTCGCGTACGCGGTGTTCTTCGTGCTGCTGGAGGCCGGGGCGTTCGCCTCGCTGGCGGCCGTCCGCGAGAGCGATGGCGGCGCGATCGCCGACCTCGGGGGGCTTTGGCGCACGGCGCCCGGGCCCGCGACGGTGCTGCTCATCGCCGTGGTGGGCCTGGCCGGTCTGCCGCCGACGCTGGCCGGGACGTTCGCGAAGGTCGCCGTCCTCGAATGGCTCGCGACCGCGTCGGTCTGGCTCGCGATCGTCGTCGCCGCCGGGGCCGTCGTAGGCTTGGGCTATTACCTGCCGCTGGCACGCACGATCGTGCTGGGGCGCGGCGCGGCGGTCGCCAAGGTGCGTTTCGGGATCGCCGTGATCGCCGTCGGCGCGGTGCTCGTAGCGGTGAGCCTGGCACCGCGGCTAGTGCTGGACTTCACCGTGCTTTCTCAGTGACTTCCCAGCTCACAGCGGAATACTGGTATCCGTAAGGGCGTTGTGTCTCTCTGTTAGAGGGGGAACGGAACACACCATGAGAAATCGCAACGGGCTCAAGACCGCCGTTCTGCTCGGCGCGATGAGCGGCCTGGTGATCGCGATCGGCTACCTCATCGGAGGCACGACCGGTCTGGTCATCGCCGGGGTCATCGCCGTGGGCATGAACGCTTACGCCTACTTCAACTCCGACAAGATCGCGCTGCGTTCGATGCGGGCTCAGCCCGTCAGCGAGGCGCAGGCGCCGCAGCTGTACGCCATGGTACGGGAGCTGGCGCAGCGGGCCGGGCAGCCGATCCCGCGGCTCTACGTCGCGCCGACGATGCAGCCCAACGCGTTCGCCACCGGCCGCAATCCCGAGCACGCGGCCGTGGCGGTCACTGAGGGCATCGTCCGGATCCTCACGCCCGCCGAGCTGCGGGCTGTGATCGGGCACGAGCTGTCGCACGTCTACAACCGCGACATCCTCATCTCCTCGGTCGCCGGGGCGCTGGCGAGCATGATCACGGTCCTGGTGAACCTCGCCTGGTTCATCCCGTTCGGCAATGACGAGGACGGACCGAACCCGATCGCGCTGCTGCTCATGATGGTGCTCGCGCCGCTGTCGGCGGGTCTGATCCAGATGGCCGTCAGCCGCTCACGCGAGTACGAGGCCGACGCCTCGGGCGCCCGGTTGACCGGGGACCCGCTGGCACTGGCGAGCGCGCTTCAGAAGATCTCGGCCGGTGTCGACCGGATGCCGGCGCGCGCGAACAGCCCGATCGCCGGCGAGGCGCACCTGATGATCGAGTCGCCGCTGCGCGGTGGCGGCCTGTCGAGCCTGTTCTCGACGCACCCGCCGACGGAGCAGCGCGTGGCTCGCCTGCGCGAGATGGCGCGGGGCATCGTCCGCTAGGCGGCGCTCCAGGACACGACGAGCAGCTGTGCCCTAGTGTCACGCGGTGTCACACGGTACGGGCACAGCTGCGAAGTCTTTGCGGCGCTAGTAGATGCTGCCGCCTATGTCCTTGATGCCGGTGCGCACGTCCAAGAGATAGACGAGCGCGGCGCACAGGGCGATGAGGCTGAACAGGAAGAAGCCCCCGAAGCCGCCGAAGATGAGCGACAGGCCGAAGCTGATGACCAGCAGGCCGAGCCAGGTGCCCTTCGTCAGTGTGCCGATGGCGTTGAACGCCTCGGGTTTCTGCACGGCGCAATGGACTGACGCGATGAGGGACAGCAGCGCGGCTCCGTAGCCGAGGACCGTCCAGACCCAGAAGCGGACCTCGAACGCGAATGCGGCGGCTTCGAATTCTGGCATGGCTCCAGCCTACCCGCAGAAGATCATGAGCCGGTCGGCTCGGTTACTTGCCGAGCTTGCGACGCTGCACGCGGGTCTTGCGCAGCAGCTTGCGGTGCTTCTTCTTCGCCATGCGCTTGCGTCGCTTCTTGATGACCGAGCCCATTTAGCTTCCTCACAGTTATCGCTAGACGTACCTTTGAGCCCAACAAGCCTAGCTCGCGCCTTGAGCGGGGGCCGAGCGGGGAGTGAGCGACGGAAGGCCCCGTCACAGCGGATCGCGCTGGCGGGGCCCCTGCACCGTCGAATCTGGTCCGTTTCGAGCGGTGTGGTCAGTCTTCGGTTTGGAGAGCCTCGGAGAGGTAGGTCTTCACGGCACTTTCGGGGACGCGGAACGAGCGCCCCACCCGCACGGCCGCGATCTCACCGTTGTGGACGAGCCTGTACACGGTCATCTTCGAGACGCGCATCAGGTCGGCCACTTCCGTCACCGTCAAAAACTTGACCTCGTCGAGGAGGTCCCCGGGTTCGCTCATGGTCTCACCGTTCTGTTGAGGGCTGTTGCGAGGACTCGGCTAACTTACGGCTCGCAAGCTTCACCGTGGGTGGGGTTCTGTGATGTGTTAGAGGTGCGGTGGACGCGAATGCCCATATGAACCGAAACAAGTCGGTCGTCACTGTCCGTGACGTTGATGTCTTTCGATCGGGATGTTGCTCATGTTACGACAGTCCGGCTCATTGGGCAACAGGCGGTCTAGGCTGATCTGGGCAATGAAGTCCGTGATCTCCTCGCTCGGCTCCTTTCGGAACCGAGACCCCTGTGGCACCGGGCCGTTTCTGTGCGTTACCTCGACTTCCATCACGCGCGAGCGGTGGGCCCGGTTCCATACCGGGCCCACCGGATTTCACACGGTCGTCGCGATGAAGTCGGTCATCTCCCCCATGAGCTCGGCATAGGACTTGCCGAAGATGTCCTCGGAGGTCGCGGTGGCCGAGCCGCCCTGGCGAGCGGTCGCGTCGAACCACTCGGCGAACGCGTCCTGACCGTAGGTGTCGATCATGTAGTGCACGGCGAGGAAGCCGCAGCCGTACTTGCCCGAGCCGGCGAGGGTGTCGTCGTCCTCCTCCGGCGGCACGATCTCGCCGGCGCAGCCGCCTTCGGACACGTAGTCCTCGACGTCCCACATCCGGTCGTAGTCCTCGAGGGGCCGGTCGCCGTGGTCGATGTACTCGGCGATGCCCTCGACCATCCACCAGGTGTCGTTGGAGTACCGCTCGGAGGGCGCGGCCCACAGGGTCACGGCGTGGCCGAGTTCGTGGCGGATGACCGAGGTGAGGTCGTAGCCCCAGCCGGTGCGGTCGACGTTCATGACCGTCGCATAGGTGGACGCCTGCCGTTCGCCGTCGACGGTGCCGTTGAGCGGCAGCGCGAAGCCGAGCACGTCGTCGGTCTCGAACATGCCGCCGTACCAGACATCGAACTCCTCGTTGCCGGCGATGTAGACGACGTAGCGGTCCGGGGTCTCCCACAGCGCCCACTCGTCGGCGTTCTTCGCGGCCTCCTCGGAGATCTGCAGGGCCTCGTCGAGCTGGTCGGACATGTGGGTCGGGGCGGCGACGACGGTGCGGTCGCCGACGGCGGCGACCAGCTCGTCGGTCTCCCACGGATGCGGCCCGTCGTGGCCCTCGGAGGACTCGGTCTCGACCATGACCATGCCGTCGTCGCTCGCCCGCCAGAAGGTGCGGAAGACGACGTCGGCCGGGGAGCACGTGTCGGCGGGCTCCACGAAGCAGTGGGTGACCGCGACCCCGATCTCGTACAGCGGCACCGCGCCGGAGGCGTCTTCGAGCGGCCCGGAGGTGACCCGGTAGTCGAAGCGGCTGACCTGCATCGCGCGGAGTGTCTCGTAGCGGGCGGTCATCTCGCCGTGCAGTGTCGGGTCGTATGCGGCGAGCCAGCCTTCGAGACTGCCGTCGACGAGCGACTGCCCGTGGGCGTCCAGCACGAGCTGCGCCTGCTCCTTGAGGTAGGCGAGGACCTCGTGGTTCGGGGCGTCCGGACCGGGGCTGGGGAGGCTGCCCTCGCCGGGGGCGACGGGCGCGGCCTCGATCGTGCCGGACTCGGCGCCCGGCATCGGGGGGCGCCAGCCGTTGACCAGCGCTCCGGCAAAGACCGAGGAGGCCACGAGCGCGAGGACCACCAGCACGGTCCCCACACGCGAGCGCTTCGGTTCGGGGCGCGGATAGTAGTAGCCCGGGGGGACTTGGTAGATCGGCGGCGGCGCCGCCGGCGCGGCCATCTCGACCGGAGGCCGCGGCACCTCGACCGGGTGGGGCGTCACGGTCGTCTCCGCGGCCGGCCGCTGCGAGGGGAGGTGCGGCATCGGCGACACGGGCGTCGGGTGCGGGCCGTCGCTCGGTCCGGCCTCGCCGCCGCCTGGGCGCGGGGGCGGCTCCGGGGTGAAGTCCTCGGGGGCTTGAGTCACCCTCGCAACTTTAGTCTCTGACCGCTAGTCGCGTGATCCGCGAACCGTGCACGGTGACGCCCGCGGACCCATCGCGCGCTCGGGCGGCGGTGCAGTGCGGCCGCCGCCCGTGCCCACATCGAATCGCCGCCCTAGGATTTGCTCCACAGTGACCGAACGAACACCGCGACGTTCGCGGGGCGCTCGGCCATCCGGCGCATCAGGTAGCCGTACCACTGGTTGCCGTAGGGCACGTACACGCGCACCCGGTGGCCTTCGGCGGCCAGGCGCAGCTGCTCGGTGGGGCGGATGCCGAACAGCATCTGGAACTCGAAGGAGTCCGGTTCACGGTCGAACCAGCGGGCGCGGTCGATGGCGATCTCGATCAGACGCGGGTCGTGCGTGGCGAGCATCGGGTAGCCCTCGCCGGCCATGAGCGCGTTCACGCACCGCACATAGGACCGGTCGACGTCGAGCTTGCGCTGGTAGGCGACCGACTCGGGCTCCTTGTAGGCGCCCTTGCACAGGCGGATGCGCGAGCCGGCGGTCGCCAGGGACTTGCAGTCGTCCTCGGTGCGCCGCAGGTAGGCCTGGAGGACCGCGCCGGTGTCGGGGAACTCCTCGCGCAGGCGCGCGACGATCTCCAGCGTGGAGTCGGTGACCGTGTGGTCCTCCATGTCGATGGTGACCGTGGTGCCGGCGTCGGCCGCGGCTGCGCAGATCTCGCGGGCGAGTTTGTAGGACAGCTCGGCGTCGATGCGCTGGCCGACCGCCGAGAGCTTGACGCTGACTTCGGCGGTCTTGGACAGGCCCTCGCTCTTGAGCGCGGCGAGCAGATGCAGATACTCGTCTCGGGTGGCGTGCGCCTGCTCGGCGACGACGGTGTCCTCACCGAGGTAGTCGAGCGTGGCGAGCAGCCCGTCGGCTGCCAGGGTTCGGGCGGTGGCGACCGCGTCGGCGGTGGTCTCGCCCGCCACGTATCGGCGGACGAGCGATCGGGAGACCGGCGCGGTACCTACGAGGCGCTCGATCTTCCTTGAACGAGCGGCGGCGAGTATGACAGAACGCAGCATGTCTGCAGCGTATCCTTCCACCGTTCGAGAACAGGTAACGGTGGCATAACACGTCAAAGGCAGCATTGGAAAGGAAGGAGATGTCACTATTTCCGGCGTGTTTTAGCAGGTTCAATCGTCTATCATCCTCGATTGATTCGGCCTGCTCGATATGAAGCGCGCCAGTCCGGGCCGCGCCGCGCCATCCGATAACCTCAAGGCCCCGGGCCCGCGAGGCTCGGCCGAACCAGCCCGAATCGATGAGCTGAGGCAGCCGATGCAGTACAGGATCCAACCTTCCGCACAGGTCGACCCGTCCGCCGAACTCGGTGACGGCACCAGCGTCTGGGAACTCGCCCAGATCAGGGAGGACGCCGTCCTCGGCGAGCACTGCATCGTCGGACGCGGCGCCTACGTCGGCACCGGCGTGCGCATCGGCGCCCACGTCAAACTCCAGAACTACGCTTTGGTCTACGAGCCGGCGACCCTCGCCGACGGCGTGTTCGTCGGCCCGGCGGCCGTACTCACCAACGACCACAACCCGAGGGCCATCACCGTCGACGGTCGCCGCAAGGGCGCCGCCGACTGGGAGGCCGTCGGCGTCACCGTCGAGACGGGCGCCTCGCTCGGGGCCCGTTCCGTGTGCGTAGCCCCGGTCCGCATCGGTCGATGGGCGATGGTCGCCGCGGGCGCCGTGGTCACCAAGGACGTCCCCGACTACGCGCTCGTCATGGGCGTCCCGGCCCGCCGGACCGGCTGGGTCGGCCACTCCGGCGCTCGGCTCGAAGGCGATCCCGCTCAAGACGGCGTGTGGGTGTGTCCGGAGACCAAGGAACGCTTCCGGGAGACCGGCGGGGTCCTCCATCCGATCGAAGGCTAACGCTTCAGCACCCGTGTGTAGACGCCGTCCAGGAGCGCGGCCTGGGACTCCCACGTCCACTCATGGAGCGGGACGGCCTCGCTGTAAGCCTTTCGGTACCGTTCGATGTCTCCGAGAACCCGCTTGACCGCGCGCGCGAAGTCGTCGCCGTCCTGGGCGCGAAAGACCTCGCCCTGACCAGTCTCGCGGACCTTCGCCGCCATCGTCTTCACGTCCGAGACGACGATCGGCAGCCGGGCGTGCGAGTACTCGAAGAACTTCGTGATGAGGGCGATCTCGTGATTGAGCCAGTGATGTATCGGGATGACCCCGATGTCGGCCGCTGACAGGAACGGCACGATCTGCCAGTGCGGCACGTACGGCAGGATGTGGATGCGGTCGGTCACGCCCAGCTCCTCGGCGCGCTCGCCGAGAGCCTTCACGTCCGACCACTCCGGTTTGGACACGATGAAGGCCGCATGGACGCCGTCGAGGGACGGCAGCGCCTCCACCATCGTCATCAGGCCGCGCCGGGCCATCGGCGCGCCGCTGTAGACCATGAGCGGCACATCGGCGCCGACCCCGCACAGCGCGCGCAGGTCCGGGACCGGCATGTCCTCCTCGGGCCGCTCGGCCAGGTCGGGGACGTTCATCACCACTGCGGGCCGCTCGGTGAGCTTGTGGCGCTCGATGAGCATGTCCGCCAGCGTCTCCGAAACGGTCACGACCGCGTCGGCATAGCGGGCGTATTCGTTTTCGTGGGCGATCTGCGCCGGTTTCCACGCCGGGTGGTCCACCCACGATTTGATTCCCGGCAAGTACTCGTGGACGTCCCACACCAGCTTCACCTCGCGTCCGGTGGCGCGCGCCCGGATCACGGCCCGGGCGCCGACCCCGAGCATCTGGAAGTCGTTGGCGTGGATGAGGTCCGGCTGCAGTTCGTCGATGACGCGGCCGAAGGCGAGTTCGAGGTCCCACAGGTTCGGGTCGAGTCGCCGCCAGGCGCGATGACCCATGACGGTCTGCCAGAACCGGATGAAGAAGCGGTCGACCGGCGCGGTCATGGCCTTGCGTCGCTGACGGAGTCGCTCGGTGCGGGCACGGCGGATCCGCGCCCACCTCCCGGCGGCCTTCACTGCGACGCGCCTGGGCAGCAGAGCGGCCTTGCGGAGGAATGTCACGGCGGCGCTCTGACTCCGTTCGTCGATCGCCTGGCGGGCCTTGATGAGTCCGATCTCGGCTCGCCACGCCTGCAGCTGGCGCTCGCGGTACGCCTCGAAGGGCCCGTACGGGTAGGCGATCGGGTCTCGGAGCCAATGGGTGCGCAGTTCGTGGCGGCGGCGGCCGAGCCCCTTGCGGACGCGGAGGAGTCGCACCTCGGCGTCGCCGAGATGCCAGGAATGGGGCTCACCGTCCGGGGAACGTCCGATCAGAACGACCTTCCAGCCGGCCTCTGCGGCGGACTGCGCCTCCTTCTGGACGCGCGAGTCACCGGCGACGCCATTCTGCACCAGCATGACCACCGTGCCGCGGTACTGCCCTGAACCCATGTCGGAATGGCCTCTCCTTCTCCGTGCGGCCTCCGCCGAATCAACGAACTGACGCTACTCGAACTCGGTGAACTGGCAGAGAATTCCTGTCCATGAACGCGTTAACCCGAGGAAGTTCTGCAGCCTCGCCGCACTCCATCGACCATCATGGACCATTCTGGCGAATTGGAGTGATGCGGACGCGATCCGACGAGTCCCCGTGGGATCGTCGATCATCGATTCCAGGCGTTCCGCGAGTGTATCGGGCTCAATGCCGACGACCGGCGGTGCCACACCCATCCGTTCGATGTTGGAAGGGTGCATGTAGGCCATGACGGGTTTGCCCGCGGCCATCGCTTCGCAGGCGAAGGCGCTGTAAGTGCCGATGCCGATCTGCTCGACGACAATGTCGGCGTCGTGGACGAATCGACGCATCTGGTCACTGGGCACACCTTCGACCAGTCGGAACTCGATCACGCCGCGGCGGTGGAGCCGCTCGAGCACGGGGACGATATAGGCCGAACCCTTCGTCCAACGTTTCGAGGGGGCGTGGACGACCACCGGGCGGCGCCGCTCCATGACCGGGCGGTCGCAATACCAGTAGTCCACGTCCACCGTGAGCGGCAGCCACTGCGCGCCGGGCAGCTCGTCCAGCAGATCGGGAGTCGTCACGAACAACGGCAGTCCGGCGTCCTCGGCGACGGCGCGGTTCCGTGCCGATTTGCGCCGCAGTAGCGGCGCGACGTCGTCGGGGACATGGCGGTACAGCGAGAATTCGTATTTGTCGAGATGGCGGCCGGCGTCGCGTATCTCGCTGCCGTGGGCGAGCAGCGCGATCCGGAGGCCGTCGCGGCGCAGATAGGGCAGGTCGGCACCGGCGTCGGTGCCGTGTTCGAACCCAAGGAAGGCGCGGAAGCCGTCGACAATGAGGTGCGTGTAGCGACTCGCGCGCTCGCTCTGCCGGCGCTGCACATGTCGCTGCTTCTGACTCGGTGGATCGATGCAGACGTCAGCCGGGTAGCCGCAGACTCCGCCGGTGGCGGTCATGAGTACCTCGGCCGACACGTCGCGCCTGGTCCGGCTGAGCGCACGGGCGAGCTGGGCGAGCTGGCCCGCCGAGTTCGCCGTGCCCATGCCCAGGCGAATGGGCCGCGAGCCCAGGCTGGGCCATCTGGTGGCCTGGCCAAGCCGGTAGTCGGCCGACACCGCCGCGAAATCGCGCCTCGAACCGAGCACCGCGCGGGCCGCCGCGGCGAGCGAGGCACCGTCATCGGGCAGATAGGTCTCACCGAGGCCGTACTCGCTCAGCAACTTCCTCGTCGCGACACCGTCGGGGGCGATGACCGGAAGGCCGGCTTCCAGGTAGGTGAAGACCTCCAGCGGCACCGGCAGGGCGTACGCCTCGTCCGGGTGCGCGACCACGCCGAGATCCGCCGAGGCGACGAAGCCGCGGAGGTCGTCGCCGACTCGGACAGTGTGAACTCGTCGAGCGACACCGGCACGACGCGCCTCCTCGCGGATTCGCTGCGCGCCGCCCTCGACGGAGCAGACGACCACCGCCGCCGCGTCGAGTTCACGAAGTCCGTCCAGCAGTGCCGTCAGCTCGTCGGCACGCCCTTGCGCCAGAGCGGCCAGCAGCGGTGTCTCGGAGGGCACACCGCAGCGCGGGGGTGCGGTCACCGGCCACTGCTCACCGGCGACCGAGCGGCCGTCGCAACCGAAGTAGCCCATGTACACCTCAGGCGTGATCGGGGTTCAAACGGTGATCATAGTCAGTTCTCCCCATAAAGCAGACGGCGGTACACGCCATGCAGCCGCTCGGCCTGGGCACGCCAAGTCCACTCGTCGAGCAGGCCGCCCTCGTAGACGGAGCGGTAGGCCTTGGGGTCAGCCAGGATCGCCTTGACGGCGCGCGCCAGGTCCTCGGGATCCTCGGCTCGGCACACTTCGCCCTGCCCGGTCGCTCGGACCATCCCGCCCATGGTCTTGACGTCGGTGACCACGATCGGCAGCCGTGCGTGGGAATACTCGAAGAACTTCGTGATCAGCGCGATCTCGTGGTTCAGGTAGTGATGCAGCGGGATCACCCCGACGTCCGCACTCGACAGGAACGGCACCACCTGCCAGTACGGAACATAGGGCACCAGGTGGAGCCGGTCAGCGACGCCCAGCTCCCGGGCCTGCGCGAGCAGCTCCTGCGGGAACCTGGACTCGGACTTGCCCACCACGAGCGCGCAATGCACCCCGTCGAGGTGGGGTAGCGCGCTGACCATGTCGACCAGCCCGCGCTGCGGGGCTGCAGCGCCGCTGTAGACCATAAGCGGCACCTCGGGCGACAGGCCGCAGCTCTCCCGCAGACTGGGCACATTCTCGCCGTCTACTTGCGCACCGTCGACATCGGGGACGTTCATCACGACGGTCGGGAGCTCGGCGAGCCCGTGCCGCTCCCGAAGGAGTTCGGCGACCGATTCGGAGACCGTGGTCACCGCATCGGCGTAGGGAGCGTACTCGAACTCGTGAGCGACCTGAGCCGGATGCCAGCGGGGATGCGGGACCCAGGGTTTCATCCCGGGCAGATATTCGTGGGCATCCCAGACGAGTTTGACGTTCCGGCCTCGGGCTCGCTGCCGCATCACCGCCCGCGCCCCTACCCCCAGCATCTGGAAGTCGTTGGCGTGGATCAGATCCGGCTCCAGCTCGTCGATGACGCGGCCGAAGGCGATCTCGAACTCCCACAGGCTCGGGTCGAAACGGCGCCAGACGCGGTGGCCCATCGTCCGCGCCCAGAAGCCGTTGGTGAACCGGTCGAGGACCGAGACCATCTCGCTGCGGCCTTCCCGGAGCCTGTCGGTTTGGCGAAGCCGCAAGCGGATCCACTTGCCGGCGATCTTGACCGCGACTCGCCTCGGCAGAAGAGCGAGCTTGCGGGCGGCGCGGATCAGGGCATGCTGTTCGCGGCCCTCGATGGTCTGACGAACCTTGATCTCACCGATCGAGGCGTGCCAGGCACGGCGCTGACGGTCGCGTTGGTTCCTGCGCGGCCCGGGCGGATACGCCAACGGGGCGCGCAGCCATCCGCGACGGACCTCGTAAGAGTGGCGCGCGACCTTCACGGGCAGCAACCGCACCAGTGCTCGGCCGAGATCCCATTGTTCTTCGCTGCGGCGGCGGGAACGCCCGAGCAGGACCACATCCCATCCCGCGGCCGCTGCCGATTCGGCCTGTTTCTGGACCCGGGAGTCGCCGATGACTCCGTTCTGGACCAGCATCACGATGCGTTCGTTCCGCTTCGCGATCGGCTGCTGCCCTTGTGTCATTGTTCGCCGTTCCGTTCGCTCAGTTGCCGATGACGATGTGGCGGCGCCCGGCCCACGCGGCGGGGTCGGTGACGCGGCGGCCGTCGAGGAGGACGGTGGCCTCGGGCAGGTCGGCCGGGCTCAGAGTGCGGTATTCGGAGTGGTCGGCCTGGACGATCGCGGCCGTGACGGTCTCGCCGCGGTGGGCGGGCAGGCCTTCCGCCTCGAGCTCGGCGACGGTGTACATCGGGTCGGCCACGAACGGGGTCGCGCCCTTCTCGCGCAGCGACTCCACGAGCGGGAACACCCCCGAGAACGCGGTCTCCTTGACCCCGCCGCGGTAGGCCGCGCCGAGCACGAGGACGTTCGCGCCGTCCAGGTCGCCGTAGGCGGCGGCGAGCAGGTCGACCGCGTACGCCGGCATGGCCGCGTTCGCCTCTCGGGCGGAGCGGACCACGGTCGCTTCGGGGTCGTTCCACAGGTACATCTGCGGGTAGATCGGGATGCAGTGCCCGCCGACGGCGATGCCGGGCCGGTGGATGTGGGAGTACGGCTGAGAGTTGCACGCCTCGATGACCTTCTGGACGTCCAGGCCTTGTGCGTCGGCGAAGCGCGCGAACTGGTTGGCCAGGCCGATGTTGACGTCCCGGTAGGTCGTCTCGGCGAGCTTGGCCATCTCGGCGGCCTCGGCCGAGCCGAGGTCCCACACGCCGTTGGGCCGCGGCAGGTCCCCACGGTCGTCGAAGTCGAGGACCGCTTCGTAGAACGCGACCCCGGCGGCGGTGGAGGCCTCGTCGATACCGCCGACGAGTTTCGGGTAGCGGGCCAGGTCGGCGAAGACCCGCCCGGTCAGGACCCGTTCGGGGCTGAACACGAGCTGGAAGTCGGCCCCGGCGCTCAGGCCCGAGCCGTGCTCGAGCATCGGCGCCCACCGCTCGCGCGTGGTGCCGACCGGCAGGGTCGTCTCGTAGGAGACCAGGGTGCCGGGGCGCAGGCCGGCGGCGACCGCTTCGGTGGCGTTGTCCATCCAGCCGAAGTCGGGGACGCCAGCGGCGTCGACGAACAAGGGCACGACGATGACGACCGCTTCGGACTCGGCCACGGCGGCGGCGGTGTCGGTGGTGGCCCTCAAGCGACCGTCGGCGACGGCCTCCTTCATGCGCCGTTCGAGGTCGTGCTCGCCGGGGAACGGCTCGACCCCGGCGTTGACCGACTCGACGACCCGCTCGTTCACATCGGCGCCGATGACCTCATGGCCCTTGGAGGCGAACTGGACCGCCAACGGCAGCCCGATCTTCCCCAACGCGACAACACAGACTCTCATTGTTGGATTCACTTCCTGCCGATAGAAATTCCGAGGCGCGCGAGTCCGCGCCGGGTCGCCTTCTCATCCACACGGATGGCCAGGGCCCGCTTCTGGCCCCATTCGACGGAGAGGCCGCGGGGGTTGCCTTGGCGCTGGACGTTGTCGTGCGGGGATTTGAGCGGCAGATCGTAGACGAAGTCGCCCAAGGCGATGTAGCCGCGCAGCGACCATCGGCCCGGGGCCTTCGAGGTCAGCGCCTCGCAGGGGATGCGGGCCGTCACCACCGTCTCGTCGCCGTCGGCTTCGCATTCGATGTCGGCGGCGATCTGCGGCCCGGCGTCCTCGTCGACCGTTCGGGCGGTGCGCTTACGGGGGTTCTTGCCTTCCTTGAGGCGGACCAGGCCGACCTTGACCGCTTCGGGGTCGATCCCTTCGACGGGGAGGCTGAAGGAATACTCCAGAGCGTATTCGGCGCGTTTGACGCCGGTCCACACGAAGTAGCGGGGTCGGACGCCGCGGGCGAAACGGACGGTGACCTTGTCGCCCAGCAGCTCGAAGGTCTCGTCGTCGAGTCCGGCCGCCTCGTCCCGGAAGCCGGTGTAGCGGGCGAAGGCGCGGCCCGCCTCGACGGTGAACGGCACCGGCTCGACGAACTCGATGGCCTCGATCAGGCGCGAGATGTCGCGGCGCTGGGCGTGGGCGAGGCGGACGCGCTTCTGGACGGGGAGGCGGCGGCGCATCTCGTCGGTGAGGTGGGCGTCGGCCAGAGCGGCGACGCCGTCGCAGATCTCGCGCCGTCCGGCGTCGTCGAGCGCGACGAAGCCCTCTTGAAGGAGGATCCACTGCTCGTAGGCGAAGGTGCGGTACAGGAGCGCGTCGCGTTCCGGGCCCGGCGAATACAGGCGGCAGATCGTGTCGACGATGCGCCTGGTGGCGAACAGCCGCTCGCTCAACTTGGAGCTGTAGGTGACGTTGGCGGCGTTCTCGCGCTCGACGGTGTAGTAGTACTCGTAGTCGGTGAGATTGGAGACCTTGCGCGCGTGCGCCATCGCCTCGATGGTGAACGGCACGTCGCTGTAGACCGAGACGTCCTCGTGGAAGCGCAGGTTCAGGCGTTCGACCAGGTCGCGGCGGAACAGTTTCGTGTTCGACAGGGCCCACACCAGTTTGGACAGCGGGAACGGCACGTCGGTGCCGGGCTGCTCGAACGCCGTCTGCGGGGCGCGGCGGCCGCCGACGCCCACCATGAGGCCCATGACCACGTCCGAGGAGTGCTCATCGGCGCAGTTCACCATGCGTTCGAGGGTTTCGGGGCCGAGGTAGTCGTCGGAGCCGAGGAAGAACAGGTAGCGGCCCGTGGCCAGTTCGAGCGCGGCGTTGCTGGGGTTGGCGGGGCCGCCGGAATTGGCCTGGTGGACGACCTTGATCGTACCCGGGTGGGCCTTGGCGAAGCGGTCGAGTTCGGCGCCGCCGGTGTCGGTGGAACCGTCGTCGACGGCGATGAGCTCGATGCGGTCGGTTCCGAGTGTCTGCTCCAGCACCGATTCGACGCACCGGGTCACGTACGGCATCGTGTTGTAGACCGCGGTGATAACGGTGACGTCGGGCACGCGGGTGCTCATGCACGCACTCCGGCGCCGTCGAAGACGACCGTCTCTCCGATCTCGGCCGAGCGCAGCATCGACTCGGAGATCTCGACGGTGGCGCGGCCCTGATCGAGGTCGACGATGTCGCTGTCGAGGCCGAGCACCGCGTCGCGGAAGTGCTCGTGCTCGACCTGGAGGGGTTCGCGCTTGCGGATCGCGTAGCGGACCATGTCTCCTTCGGACACGCCGCGGAAGGCGCGCAGCGCCTCCCACTCGGTGTCCTCGACGCCGTTGGCGTAGAAGGTCAGGTCGGCGGTGAGGGTGTCAGCGATGAAACAGCCGCGGTCGCCGGTGACGACGGCGGTGCGCTCCTTGAAGGGGCTCAGCCAGTTCACCGAGTGGTTCACGATCGTGCCGTCGGTGAGGTCCCCGACCGCCGCCAGCATGTCCTCGTGGCTGCGGCCCGAGCGCGAGACGGTGCGCGCGGTGATCGAGCGATACGACTGGCCGGTAACCCAGCAGGTCAGGTCGATGTCGTGAGTGGCGAGGTCCTTGACCACGCCGACGTCGGCGATGCGGTGCGGGAAGGGGCCTTGGCGTCTGGTGACGATCTGGAGGATCTCGCCGAGCTCGCCCGCTTCGAGGCGGGCGCGGAGGTTCATGACAGCCGGGTTGTACCGCTCGATGTGACCGACCCCGGCGACGAGGCCACGGGAGCCGAACGCCTCCGCGAGGCGCCGGGCGGCCCCGGCGGTGTGCGCGAGCGGCTTCTCGATGAGTGCCGCGACGCCGGCCTCGGCCAGCATGAGCCCGACCCGCTCGTGTTCGGCGGTGGGGCATGCGATGACGGCGTAGTCGAGGCCGAGCTCGATGAGCTGCTCGACGGTTTCGACCAAGGGGACGTCGGCCGGGACGGCCTGCTTGTCGGCGACCGGGTCGGCGACGCCGACGAGGTCGACGCCGTCGAGTCCGTAGAGGACTCGGGCGTGGTTGCGGCCCATCGCGCCCATGCCGATCAGGCCGGCGCGCAGCTGCGGTGCGTTCACGATGCGGACTCCAGGGAGTTGACCGCGTCGGCGACGCGGTCGAGTTCGAGAGCGGTCAGGGAAGGGTGTACGGGGATCGAGAGGACTTCGGCGGCGGCCCGGTCGGTCTGGGGCAGCTCCGCTCCCGAATCGGCGTAGGGCACGAGCCGGTGGATCGGGGTCGGGTAGTACACGGCGGAGCCGACACCCGCCTCCTTGAGCCGCTCCTGGGCGTGGTCGCGCTCGGGAAGGCGCAGCGTGTACTGGTGGTAGACGTGGCGGAGGCCGGGTGCGACCGGCGGCGTGACCGCGGCGGTGATCGCGGCGTCGAGCCGGGCGGCGTTGGCCCGGCGCTGCTCGGTCCATTCGGTCAGGCGGCCGAGCTGGACGCGGCCGATCGCGGCGGCGACGTCCGTCATGCGCATGTTGGCGCCGACGATCTCGTTGGCGTATCGCTGCTCCATGCCCTGGTTGCGCAGGAGTCGCAGCGTGCGGGCGACCTCGGCGTCGTCCGTGCTGATCATGCCGCCTTCGAGGGCGTGCATGTTCTTGGTGGGGTAGAAGCTGAAGGTGCCGACGGCGCCGAAGGAGCCGACACGCTTGCCGTCGATCTCGGCGCCGTGGGCCTGGCAGGCGTCCTCGACGACGGCGAGGGAGTGCCGCTCGGCCAGAGGCATCAGGCGTCGCATGTCGGCGGGGTGCCCGTAGAGGTGGACGGGCATGACGGCGGCGGTGCGCGGGCCGACGAGGGCGGCGACGGCGTCGGGGTCGATGCAGAAGCTGCCCGGTTCGATGTCGGCGAAGACCGGTTCGGCACCGACGAGGCGGACCGCGTTCGCCGAGGCCGCGAAGGAGAACGAGGGGACGATCACTTCGTCACCCGGCCCGATGCCGAGCGCCATGAGCGCCAGTTGGAGCGCCGAGGTCCCGGAGTTCACGGCCACGCAGTGGGCGGTGTCGGCGACCTTGCCGAACTCGTCCTCGAACGCGGCGACCTCCGGCCCCTGGACGACCATGCCGCTGCGCAGGACCCGGGTGGCCGCTTCGATCTCCGCTTCTCCGATGTGCGGCCTGGCCGGGGGAATGAACTCCCGTTGTTCGTCTGACATCCGTCCCCCTGGGAGGTGGTTGTGTTCCGCATCGTTGCGCCGTCGATATTACAGACGCACCCGGAGGTGGACTTACGGAGAACACCGGAGAAAGTAATGGAGACGACCAGCACTGACGCGAGGGTCGCGCCGATGGGAGTCGACAATGGTATTTGTCGGCTGTTGGGGCGGATGCCTGATATGGAGCGGGGCGATTCAGGCACGGAGGCCCGAGTCGAGCCCCTCGCGGGCGAACTTCAGCGACTCGGCGAGGTCCGCGGCGCGGCGGGTGCGGTTGCCCGACTTGCGGGTCGAGACCTCGACGGTGATCGAGCCGTCCCAGCCGGTGGCGGCGAGCTTGCCGAGGATCTCGGCGCACGGCTGCGTGCCGCGCCCGGGGACCATGTGCGCGTCGCTGCCCGGGGCGGTGCCGTCGCACAGGTGAATGTGCCGCAGGCCGTCGCCCATGCGCTCGGCCATCTGGATGGCGTCGGCGCCGGAGGCGGCGCAATGGGACAGGTCGAGGGTGTAGGCGTCGTAGCCGTGGAGCGTCGGGTCCCAGTGCGGGCTGTAGGGCACGAGCTTGCGCCGGCCGAGCTTGAGCGGGAACATGTTCTCGACCGCGATCGTGATGTCCGGGTATCGGGCCTTGAGGCTCTCGAGCACTGTGGAGAACTTGCGGGCGTAGTCGCGCTGCCAGGAGAACGGCGGGTGAATGACCACAGTGGGCGAGCCGAGGTACTCGGCGGCCTGCACGGAGCGGCGCAACCGCGTCCACGGGTCGGCGCTCCACACGCGCTGGGTCACCAGCAGGCACGGGGCGTGGACGGCGCCGATCTTGACGCCGTAGTGCCGCGAGAGGCTGGCGGCGGCCGACGGGTCCTGCGAGATCCGGTCGGTGAAGACCATGAGCTCGACGCCGTCGTAACCGAGTTCGGCTGCAAGCTCGAAGCCCACCGCGGTGGGCTCCGGATACACGGACGTGGTCGACAGAAGGACCGGGACGGACTGGGTCACACCACCCAGGGTACGCCGAGCGAAAAATTCGGTTCGCGGCCTTCGCCGTCGCGAACGTCCGGGCCGGATCCAGGGGGCCCGGGTACCGTGGACGGATGACCGATGAGGTGGGACCGAACTTCGACCGCGAATGGGTCGAGTTCTTCGATCCCGACGATCCCGAGACGCTCGTCCGGGCCGATCTCACGTGGCTGCTGTCGCGATGGGGCTGCATCTTCGGTAAGGCGCCGGAGGCCGGCGGCTGCCCGGGCATCGAACACGACAAGCCGGCCGACGGGTGCTGCCTGCACGGGGCGTTCTACACCGACGCCGCCGACGTCAAACGCACCCGGCAGGCGGCCGCGAAGCTCACTCCGGAGACGTGGCAGCTGCACCGGCGCTGGAAGGACACCATCGTCGACGACACCCTGGAGAACGACGAGGGCGTGGAGGAGCCGGCCAAGAAGACCGCGGTGGTCGACGGCGCGTGCGTCTTCCACAATCGCGCCGGTTTCCCGACCGGTTCCGGTTGCGCGCTGCATCAGCAGGCCATGCGCGACGGGGTCCATCCGATGGAGTACAAGCCCGAGGTGTGCTGGCAGCTTCCGGTGAAGCGCGACTTCAAGACCGAGCACCGGGCGGACGGTACGGCCGTGGAGGTCACGCTCATCACCGAGTTCGACCGGGCGTCGTGGGGTCCGGGCGGCCACGACTTCGACTGGTGGTGCACCGGCTCGCCGCTGGCGCACACCGCCGCCGAGCCCGTGTATCGCTCCTACGGGACGGAGCTGACCGAGTTGCTGGGCAAGGCCGCGTACGACCGGCTGCGGGAGCTGTGCGCCGCACGCGAAGAGCGCGGTCAGGTCGCGCCGCATCCCGCGACCGTGCGGGCCGCCGAACGCCTTGAGGCGCCCCGCCGGCGCTGAGCCTCCCACTCGGGACCCACCAGTACCGGAGCGCTCACCTTCCGTAGATAACGCTTGCCCGTTTTGGCGTGCCTTGCACGCCATCGCGCCGAATCCCCCTATTGCGCACCGGAATTCGTGCCGACGAGAAGGTGAATTCAAGGTTGCTCGCAAGTAAACATGAATCGCTCGCATGTTACTGTGATAAAACTCATTCCACTTCGTGGCAACCTGCCAGCCCGACTGGAACGATCTTCCCGTTCACTGCCCGATTCCCCATGCCCTCGTCCCGTCCATCCGAGAGTTCCCTGAGGAACATCGTCGTTTCCCTCGCGGAGGTAAACCCCAGATGTATAGCCTGATGCTGCTCAACGGCGGTATCGGAAGCCGCGTCGCCGCAGGCCGCCCGAAGCAGTTCATCGACGTGGCCGGACGCCCGATCATCGTCTACTCGCTGATCGCCGCCGACACCGTTCCCGAAATCGACCAGATCGTTCTCAACTATCCCGAAGGATTTCGCGAGGAGATCGAACGGCTGGTCACCGACTACGCCATCCAGACCCCTGTCACTTATGTGCCCGCCGGCGCCAGCCGCCACGAGTCGGTGGCCGCGATGCTTCCGGCCTGCCGGAACGAGCGAGTCCTCGTCCACGAGTCGGCCCGGCCCCTGATCTCCGCCGCCGACTTCAAGCAGTTGGTCGCCGACCCTCGCGAGAACGTGAGCCTCATGCTCCCCATCCCCTTCACCGTCGCTCCCGTGGAGCCCGAGACCGCTCGAGTCATCGGCTCGCTCGACCGCGCCCGGCTGCGCAACGTGCAGCTACCCCAGAAGTTCCTCAAGGACGACCTCGCCGACGCGCACGATCGCGCCCGCGCCGAGGGCATGGTCTTCACCGAGGACGCGACCCTGTGCGCCGTCACCGGCCACGAGGTCCACTTCATCGACGGTCAGGACACGAACATCAAAGTGACGACCCCTACCGACGTCAAGTTGGCCGGGTTCCTGCTCGGAGGGGACGAATATGTCTAAATCCATGCTCATCACCGGCGCCTCCAAGGGCATCGGCGCGGCCATCGCCGAGCGGTTCTTCTACGCCGACAACGACGTGACGGACTTCCTCCTGCTCGCGCGGCAGTCCGAGGAGTTCGAGAAGCTGATCGGCCGGCTGACCGGTGACAACCCTTACGGCAAACGCGTCTTCCCGCACGTGGTCGATCTGGCCGATCGCGCCCGCATCGTCGGGCTCATGCGAGATGTCATGGCGGAGGCCGGCAAGGTCGACTACCTGGTCAACAACGCCGGGTACACCGCCCCCTGCGCGCTCCAGCAGATCGAGTTCGCCGATTTCGAACGCACCATCGGCGTGAACCTGTACGCACCGTTCACGATCGTGCAGGAGCTGCTGCACTGCGGCAACACCTTCGAGCTCATCGTCAACATCGCCTCCACCGCCGGCATGGGCGGCCGGCCCGGCTGGCTGACATATGGAGCGTCGAAGGCCGCCGTGATCAACATGAGCGAGGCGATGAAGGACGAGCTGTCGATCTACGGGACGCGCGTCGTGTGCATCTCCCCCGGCCGCTGCGCCACTGATCTGCGCCGCAAGCTCGCCCCGGACGAGGACCCGTCGACGATCATGCAGCCCGAGCACGTCGCCTCGGTGATCGACATGCTCGCCTCCGACGTCGGCCGCCTCGTCGACAGCCAGAACCTCGTCGTCCGCCAATAAGAACGAAGCGCATGCTCAACAAAATCACACAGCTCAGATACCTCCGAGCGCTCCTGCCGAACATGCTCCCGGTGCTGTGCCACGCCGTGATCCTCTTCGGAGGACCGGGCGCGTGGCGGTCGGTCGCGTTCGCGCTCATCGCCGCGACGCTGGTGTTCTACTGCTATCCCCGCCGCTCCAACGTGCCGGGCCGCTACGCCCCGGGCCGGATGCTGCTGGCGTTCACGCCGTTCACCGCCGCCCTGACCGCCGGGACCGAGGTGCCCTTCGCCTGGGCGCTCGCGGTGCTCGCGAGCGCCGGGATGATCGCCGTCGAGGTGCTGCTCAGCCGCGTCGTGAGCGCCGCCAAGATCGCCACCGCGCACCTGCCGACCAGCCCGTCCACATCGGACTCATTCTTGCGCCGCACCGTGCTGTACTACCTGTCGACGATAGCGGTACTGGCGGTACAGGCGCCGCTGGTCGCCTCGGGATGGGCCGGGGCCACGCCGTACGCGGTGGCGCTGGCGGCACTGCCGACCGCCGCGCTCGCCGGGGCGAAGTTCCTCGGGCTCACCCACCGGATTCTTCCCTCCACGGAAGACATCACCGAGACAGTGGCGGGTGCGCTCGAACGGATCGGGCCGTCGTTCATGGTGTACTTCGCCGGGCCCCTGAATACCACCTATCAGTTGGAGATGTGGCTGCCGTACTTCGAACAGATCGAAGGCGACTTCTTCATCATGACCCGGGAGCGGCACAACCTCCAGTCGCTTGCCGAGGCGACCGAGCGGCCGGTGGTGTTCGTCGAGGGCCAAGGCCCGATCGACGGAGTGATTCCGGAGTCGGTGACCACGGTCTTCTACGTCAACAACGGCATGAAGAACACCCATCTGGTGCGCGACCCCGAGCTGCTGCACATCCAGCTGCTGCATGGCGACTCGGACAAGGTCTCCAGCTACAACCCGGTGACGGCCATGTACGACAGGGTCTTCTGCGCCGGACAGGCCGGCATCGACCGATACGCCGGTCACGGCGTGCACATCCCATCCGACAAGTTCGATATCGTGGGCCGCCCGCAGGTGTCGGTTCTCGATATCACCCGCACCCCTGTCAGCGACGTCGAATCGCCGACCGTGCTTTACGCGCCCACTTGGACCGGCTTTTATGAGGATGCGAACTATTGCTCGCTGCCCTTGGGCCCCCAGCTCGTCCGCGCCCTGCTGGACCGAGGTGTGACGGTGGTGTTCCGGCCGCACCCGTACACCGATCGCGACGATGACGCGAAGCACCAGCGCCTCGATGTCGAGGAGCTGCTCCGCGCCGACGCGGCGAAGAGCGGGCGGGCGCACGTTTGGGGTCCGAAGGCCTGTGAGGACATGACATTGTTCGACTGCGTCAATGCCGCCGACGCCCTGGTGTGCGACGTCAGCGCCGTGGCCTCCGACTGGCTCTACACCGAGAAGCCGTTCGCGGTCGTCGACGCCCGCGACGAAGGCGAGGACTTCATGGAGACGTTCCCCCTCGCGAGGGCGGCCTATCGGATCGACGGCACCGGCGCGAACCTCGGACCGGTGCTCGACGAGCTGCTCAAGACCGACCCGCTCGCCCGCCAGCGAGCAGAGGCGAAGGTGTATTACCTCGGAGACTTCCCCGCCGAATCCTATGAGCGGGCCTTCATCGACACCGCCCAGCGATACATCGACGTCGGAACGCTCGACTGACGCCACGGGGCGCCCCGCCGTCTCGGCAGGGGCCCGTCACGCATTGTTCGGTCAGCCGACGAGGACCCCCAGCGAGGACTCACCCGTGGCGGTCTTGCGCACCGGGGTGGCGTAGGTCGCCCGCACCTCGTCGACGAAGCGATCCACGAGGTCCTCGGGGGCGATGTCGCCGAGGTAGTACTCGCGTACGGCGGCGCGGGTGCCGACCTTGGAGTCCATGACGAGCAACTCGTCGAGCACGTCCTCGATGTTGCCGGCGTCGGGCTCCAGCAGATACGCGGCCCTGGCCAACGGGAACTCTGTCAGGTAGGCGTCGCCGAAGCCCCTGGGGTCGGTCATCGCGAAGGGCCGGCCGCAGTAGAGCCAGTCCGAGGCGGTACCGCTGATGTCGGAGATCGCCACGTCGGCCGCGTTGATGCAGTCGCTCAGCGTCACCTCCGACTCGGCGAGATCACCCCACAGATGCGCACGACCGGTCCTGGCGGCGTCGGCCGCGATGATCCCCTTGATCTCATCGGCCAGCGCCTGGTAGGCGGCGTTCGTGCTCGTGTAGGGGTGGGTGCGGAAGATGACCGTCACGTCACGTTCGAGGATCGCCTCGACGATGCGCCGTCCCTGCCGCAGGGAGGAGTAGTTGACGTCCTCGGTCAGGCCCGTCCAGGTCGGCGTGTAGAGCACCACCTGGCGATCCTCGTCGAGCTTCTCGCGGTGGCCGACCTGGATGTCGTGGAGCTGCGGGCGGCCGATCTTCTTGAACTTGTAGTTCGGGATGTCGACGCCGTGCCGGTGGTAGCGGTCGATGCCGGCCTGTCCTGCGACGAATACGCGGTCGTACATGAGCGAGACCGGGCTGCGGCTGATGGCCTTGTCCGAGTCGCCGTGCATCAACTGCACGTGGATGTACTTGTCGAGCTTGATGAGCTGCGCGTTCTTGACGGCGTGGTTGACGTAGAAGACGGATCGGACGCTGCCGGGCAGCAGCTTGTCGAGGACCGACTGGGCCGGGACGACGACGATGGGCGCCGTGGTGCGCTCGGCGACGGCGTCGACGAGGTAGCGGTCGCGGATGATGATCATGTACGGGTCGCCGACCCGTTCGAAGTACGGCAGCCACATCCGAAGCTGGTATTCCGACTCGCGCGAGCCGGCGAAGTGGATGACGAACTTCGGCTGGAGCCGTTCGACGGCGGTCATGACCTGGATGTCGACCGGGTGGGACTCGCGGCGGCGGCGCAGGTAGTTGTCGACCGCGGCCAGGGCGGCCCAGGCGAACACGGCGATCGTGGCGGCCAAGAGGGCGAGGTCGGTCCAATGGCGAGCGGGGTCCTCGGGGACGGCGGCGGCGAGGACATAGGCGACGGTCAGCAGGTTCGTGAGCGTCGCGATGACCGGGGGCAGTTCCCAGCGGCGTCGGCTGGAGCGTTCGACATCGAGGTTGACGCTCTCGAGGTAGCCGATGTGGAGGGCCTTGGAAACGACATCGGAGTAGGCGCAGAAGAGCGTGATGGCGACGCCCGCCACGAGGAGTCCCAGCCGGCCCGTGCCGCCGGAATACCAGACCTCGATGAGTACGGCGAGCGCGGCCAGCGTGCGGGCGATGCGCGTGGAGGAGATGACCGTGCGGTACTGCCAAGTGTTGACGCCGAAGACGACGAAGGCGAGCGCGAGGGTCACCAGAGGCATGTCGCGCAGCGCGACCGCCGTGATGACCGCGGCGACGGCCATCAGGTTGAGCCTGAACGACCAGGATGTGAGCAGATTATTCATCGAAGTGGTACGAGCCCTACGTTTCGTGTTCTACCTGCATTATGCGCCTGCGGCGCCTAGCTGCGATGCTGTTCACTTGAAGTGCTGGTTGACGCTGTTGAGGTCTTCGGCGAAGTCGACCTCGATGACGTTGTGCGCCGAGATGTCGACCGCCTCGAACTTGAGTCCGTCCTTCTCAATGGCGGCCTCGATGCCGCCCTCGAAGTACTCCTGGTCGTCGACCTCTGCGAGCCGCTTGGCGACGACGGCGCGGTCGTCGGCGGAGACGTAGTTGATGCCGACGGCCTCGCCGAGAGCGCCGTCGGAGACCTTCTTGGAGAGCTTGTTGACGTAACCGTCGGCGCCGAGAGTGTACTTGACCTCCTCGTCGGAGACCTTCGCGGTGTTGACGCTGATGAAGGACCGGTCCATGGCGACGTGCGGCAGCAGCACGTCGAGCACCTGCGGGTCGAACACGACGTCGCCGTTGAGCCACAACACGCCGCCGGGGCCCAGGATGTTGAAGGCCTTAAGCAGGCTCTTGGAGGTGTTGGTGTCGCCATATGCCTGGTTGTAGATGAAACCGACGTCGGGCACCTCCTCCATGATCATCTCCTTCTTGAAGCCGACGACGAGGTGGATCGAGTGCCGGCTGAAGCGGGAGGTGAGCAGGCGCAGGGAGCGGCCGAGGATCGTCTCGCCCGTGTTCAGCGGCGTCAGCGGCTTCGGGTGCGGCTTGCCGAGCCGGGATCCGACTCCGGCCGCCAGGATCACGATGTTCGTGGACATTGGAGACACCTCGATTGGTTAGGGTGCTGGATTAGTGCAGTTTACCTAGTTAACAACGCAATTACGCAAAGACCAACGACGGGTGGACGCGGCGGTCACACAGCACACGGAGGGCGGGCCGGCGACGGTATTCTTCCCACCGTTCGCACTCGACCGATGAGCCCTTGGAGTGACGCCTTGCCTTTCAGCCAGTCCGCGGCACCGTATCCCTCCGACCGGCCCACCGTGGCGGTGGTTTTGGCGGGCGGCACGGGGACCCGCATGGGTGCCGGCGTGCCCAAGCAGCTGCTCGACGTCGGCGGCAAGCCCGTGATCCTCCATACGCTGGAGGCGTTCGAGGCCGCGCCCGATGTCGACGAGGTCCTGGTGGTCATCGCCGACGGCTACGCCGACGCGGTGCGCGCCATCGCCGGGCGGGCCGAGGTGACGAAGCTGGCCGACGTCATCGGCGGCGGTGCGAGCAGGAGTGATTCGTCCAAGGCGGCGGTGGCGTGGGCGAGCGAGCGGTTCGGCCCCGACGGCGAGTGCAAGCTGCTGCTGCACGACGCGGCCCGGATGCTCGTGTCGGGCCGGATCATCGCCGACGTGGTCTCGGCGCTGGACCGACACTGCGCCGTCGGCGTGGCGGTGGCCTCGTCGGACACGATCATCGAGGTCGAGCGGTCGGGCGGTGAGACGTTCGTCGCCGCGGTCCCCGACCGGGCGGCACTGCGCCGGGTGCAGACGCCGCAGGGCTTTCACCTGTCGGTGATCAGGGCCGCTTACGCGGCGGCCGAGGCCGACGCGGACTTCCGCGCGACCGACGACTGCTCGGTGGTGCTGCGGTTCCTGCCGCACGTGCCGGTGCGGATCGTCGACGGCGAGGAGCGAAACCTGAAGGTGACCGAGCCGATCGACCTGGTGGTCGCATCGGCGCTCCTCGAACGCTGAGCACACGGTCAGGACCGGTTCGCCAGCAGCCGTTCGAACAGCTCCACGTGCCGGCCGACGACCTGCTCGGGCTCGAAGCGCGCGGCGGTGCGCCTGCCGCCGTCGGCGAGCTTGCGGCGCAGTTCGACGTCGGACATGAGCCGTGCGAGCGCCTTGCCGAGCTCGCCGGGGTTCTTCGGCTTGACGAGCAGGCCGTTGACCTCGTTCTCGACGATCTCGCGCGGGCCGTGCTTGACGGAGGTGCACACCACCGGCAGTCCGGCGGCCATCGCCTCGACGATGACGAGACCGAACGGCTCGAATCGGGAGGGAATGGCGGCTATGGAGGCCTCGCCCCATTGGGCGTCGAGCGGCGTGACCGGGCCCATGAGCTTGACGCGGTCGCGGAGGTCGCGCTCGCCGATCATCCGCAGGAGTTTCTTGCGGTCGCGGCCGCGGCCGTAGATCTTCACCTGCCATTCGGGGAAGCGCTCGGCGATCTGGCCGAACGCCTCGATGAGGATGTCGAAGCCCTTCATGCCGGTAAGGCGCCCGGCGGTCATGATGACCGGCTCGGTGAGGTCGGAGGGGCCGTGCGGGTTCGGAGGGATCGAGTTCGGCACGCAGGTGACGAGGTGGGCGTGCTCGGGCATGGCCTTGCGGTAGATCTCGGCGTCGGCCTCGGTGATGGTGACGATCGCATCGAGGCGGTGGTAGCCCTCGAGGATGCGCGCGCGGACGGGCGCTGCGTAGCTGTCGAGGTAGAGGTGTTCTTGGGCGACCTTGACGCAGCCGGGCCGGCCGTAGCGGGCGACATAGAGGTTCAGGCTCACCTGGGTGCTCACCAGGACGTCGGTGTCGAGTCGCCGGAGGAACCGCTTCACCTTCTTGTCGAGGAGCCTCGATGACTCGCCCATGTTGTTCACTTTGTCTTCATCGAGGTAAGAGGGGAGCTTCCGGTTGATCTTGTCGATGAGCGACAATCGTTCGCCGCCTTCGGAGGGAGCGCGGACGTCCCAGAGGTCGACGATGTTCAGGCGCGGGTCGATCGCGAAGTCGGACCGGTCCTTGTGCCGTACACATGACACGATCGTGACGTCATGGCCGAGACCGACCAGGGCTTCCGCGGTGTTCAGCGTGGTTTTGATGGTGCCGCCGATGCCCCAGATATTGCGAACGAGAAACGTAATTCTCATATGTTCGTAACCAACTCCCGAAGAATTGTCGAGTGATCCACAGAAGACGGTCGATGTTCACCGTCGAACGCCAACCCACGTCTCCCTGACGCGCCAAGACACTCCCCGGTTGCCTCAGGGCCCAGAAAAGTTTACCAATGGTATTGATACGCGAGTGCCAAGTCGTTCGGTTGCAGCCCGAACGGTTTCAGTGTGTCGGATGGACCACAGCGACAGGAGAACGCGGTACCTACTCGTGCTTCTTCGTGGCCTTCTTCGCGGTGGCCTTCTTCGCCGTCTTCTTGGCGGCCTTCTTCGCCGTCTTCTTCGACGCCGTCTTCTTCGCCGTGGTCTTCTTGGCGGCGGCCTTCTTCGCGGTGGACTTCTTGGCCGCCTTCTTCGCGGTCTTCTTGACGCCGCCTCCGGCGGCGACCTTCTCCCGGCGCTCGGCGAGCAGCTCGGCGGCCCGGTCGATGGTCATCGCCTCGACCGTGTCGGTCCTGCGGATGCTCGCGTTCGTCTCGCCGTCGGTGACGTACGGGCCGAAACGGCCGTCCTTGAGGGTGACCTCCTTGCCCGTCACCGGGTCGGGGCCGAGCTCCTTGAGCAGTGTCTGCGCGCGCTGGCGCCCGCGGGTCTTGGGCTGGGCGAGCAGCTTCTCGGCCTCGTCGAGCGTGAGCGTGAACAGCTGGTCCTCGGACTCCAGGGACCGGTAGTCGCGTTTTTTGACGACGTAGGGGCCGTGCGGACCGAGCCCGGTGCGGACCTCCTCGCCCTCGGCGTCCTTGCCGACGAGCCGCGGCAGCGTCAGCAGCTTGACCGCGTCGTCGAGCGTGAGCTCCGAGAGCTTCTGCCCGGACAGCAGCGAGGAGGACTTCTCGCCGGAGGTGACGTAGGGCCCGTATCGGCCGCTCTTGGCGTACACGGGCTCGCCGGTCTCCGGGTGGGTGCCCAATTCGCCCTCGCCGGCGCCGAGCTCGTAGAGCTCCTCGACCTTCGCGGGGGTCAGCTCGTCGGGCGCGATCGATTCGGGGATGGAGGTGCGCTCGCCGTTCTCGCCGGCCTCGGCCTGCTCGGGCGAGGTGCGTTCGAGGTAGGGGCCGTAGCGGCCGACGCGGACGACGACCTTGCGGTTCTGCTCGTCGGTGTAGAGCGGGATCGAGTTGACGCCGCGGGCGTCGATCCGGCCCAGTTCCTCCTCGACCATGTGCCGCAGCCCGCCCGAGGCGGCCACGGTGCCTTCGCGGTCGGCCCCGCCGAAGTAGAACTTGCGCAGGAATTCGACGCGCTGCTCCTCGCCGCCGGCGACCTGGTCGAGCTCATCCTCCATCCCGGCGGTGAAGTCGTAGTCGACCAGGCGCGGGAAGTGCTGCTCCATGAGGCCGATGACGGCGAACGCCAGGAACGACGGGATGAGGGCCTGGCCGCGCTTGAACACGTAGCCGCGGTCCTGGATGGTCTGCATGATCGAGGCGTAGGTCGAGGGCCGGCCGATGCCGCGGTCTTCGAGGGCCTTGACCAGGCTGGCCTCGGTGTAGCGGGCGGGCGGCTGGGTGGTGTGCCCGGCGGGATCGAGGCCGCGCTCGTTGAGGTGCTGGCGCTCGGTGAGCTCGGGCAGGCGCTTCTCGGCGTCGTCGGCGTCGCCCTCGTCGATCGATTCGACGTAGGCGAGCAGGAAGCCTGGGTTGGTGATGGTCTTGCCGGAGGCGCCGAAGTCGGCCTCCTCCCCCGCCTCGGTCGTGGCGCGGGCGCGCACCGAGGTCGAGTTGCCGGTGGCGTCGACCATCTGGCAGGCGAGCGTGCGCCGCCAGATGAGCTCGTAGAGCCGGTGCTCCTCGGCGGAGAGCTGGCCCTTGAGCTGGTCGGGGGTCTTGAAGTGGTCGCCGGCGGGACGGATGGCCTCGTGGGCCTCCTGGGCGTTCTTGACCTTGCGGGCGTAGCGGCGGGCCTCGGCCGGCACGTACTGGCTGCCGTAGAGCTGCGCGGCCTGCTCGCGGGCGGCGCGGACGGCCGTTTCGGACAGGTTCGTCGAGTCGGTCCTCATGTACGTGATGTGACCGTTTTCATACAACCGCTGTGCGACCCGCATGACCTGTGCGCTGGAGAGGCGCAGTTTGCGGCCGGCCTCCTGCTGGAGCGTCGAGGTGATGAACGGCGCGTACGGGCGGCGCCGGTACGGCTTCTTGTCGACCTTGAGAACGGTGAAGTCGCGGCCGGTCAGGCGCTCGGCGAGGCCGCGGGCGCCGGCCTCGTCGAGGTGGACGACGTTGCCCTTGGCCTTGCCGGTGGCGGGGTCGAAGTCCTTGCCGCCGGCGATGCGGTCGCCGTCGATGGCGACGAGGGTGGCCTTGAAGGCCTGGTCGTCGTCGGTGGCCAGTCGCGCGGTGACGTCCCAGTAGTCGGCGGTGCGGAAGGCCATGCGGGCCCGCTCGCGCTCGACGACGACCCTGGTGGCCACGGACTGGACGCGGCCGGCCGACAGGCGCGGCATGACCTTCTTCCACAGCACCGGGCTGACCTCGTAGCCGTAGAGGCGGTCGAGGATGCGGCGGGCCTCCTGGGCGTCGACGAGGTCCTGGTTGAGCTCGCGCGGGTTGGCGACGGCATCGGCGATGGCCTGCGGCGTGATCTCGTGGAAGACCATCCGCTTGACCGGGATCTTCGGCTTGAGCGCCTCGAGCAGGTGCCAGGCGATGGCCTCCCCTTCGCGGTCCTCATCGGTGGCGAGGTAGAGCTCGTCGGCCTCGGCGAGATAGCCCTTGAGCTTCTTGACGTGCGCCTGGCGGTCGGGGTTGACGATGTACAGCGGGGCGAAGTCGTTCTCGACGTCGACGCCGAGGCGCGACCATGCCTTGTCCTTGTATTTCTTCGGGATCTCCTTGGCGCTGCGCGGCAGGTCGCGGATGTGCCCGAGCGAGGAGTCGACGATGTAGTCGGGGCCGAGATAAGAGGAGATCGTCTTGGCCTTCGCCGGGGACTCGACGATGACCAGGCGCTTGAGGTCGGCCACAGCTCCCACCAATTCACTCGAAGATTGCGATACGGGACTCGAGAATTGCACTCGATTCGCTACGGTAACTCACGCTTGCCGAGTCCGTCCCCAGAGTATGCGTGTGGCCCGGGCCTGACGGCCGGGGCCACACGCTGGTTTCGAACGGATTCGCTACCTGACTTCTACGGCCTCACGCTCTTTTGGGGAGCGGTCGTCGCCCGCCTCGACCACGGCCGAGCGGCGCTTGGAGAGCAGGATCGCGCCGATGAGGACGAGCACGGCCGCGCCCGCGACGGTCCACCGCATCGCGACGTTCGCGTCGTCGCCCACCGTCGCGACCACGACGGCCGGGGCGATGATGAGGGCGACGAGGTTCATGACCTTGAGCAGCGGGTTGATGGCCGGGCCGGCGGTGTCCTTGAACGGGTCGCCGACCGTGTCGCCGATGACGGCCGCGCTGTGGGCCTCGGAGCCCTTGCCGCCGTGGGCGCCGTCCTCGACGTCCTTCTTCGCGTTGTCCCAGGCGCCGCCCGAGTTCGCCAGCATGATCGCCATGAGCACGCCGCAGGCGATCGCGCCGGCCAGGTACGCGGCGAGCGGTCCGACGCCGAGGCCGAAGCCGACGGCGACCGGAGCGGTGATGGCCAGCAGGCCCGGCGTCGCCAGCTCGCGCTGGGCGTCGCGGGTGCAGATGTCGACCACGCGGCCGTACTCGGGACGCTGCTCGCCGGTCATGATGCCCGGGAAGCGCGCGAACTGGTCGCGGACCTCCTGGACCACCGCGCCCGCCGAGCGGGCCACCGCGTTGATGGCCAGACCGGAGAACAGGAACACCACGGCGGCGCCGATGATGAAGCCGACGATGTTCGCCGGGTTGGCGATGCTGAGCGCCTCGAACAGCGCGGCGCCGGCCAGGCCCTCGGACGCCACGGCGTCGGTGTACGAGCCGAACAGCGCGGTCGCGGCCAGCACGGCCGTGGCGATCGCGATGCCCTTGGTGATGGCCTTGGTGGTGTTGCCGACCGCGTCGAGGTCGGTGAGCGTCTGGGCGGCGTCGCCGTCGACATCGCCGCTCATCTCCGCGATGCCCTGCGCGTTGTCGCTGATGGGTCCGAAGGTGTCCATCGCGACGATGACGCCGACGGTGGTCAGCAGGCCGCAGCCGGCGAGCGCGACGGCGAACAGGCTCACCAGGAGCACGCCCCCGCCGAGCAGGTAGGCGCCGAAGACCGCGGCGGCGATGAGCAGCGCCGAGTAGACCGCCGACTCCAGGCCGAGCGAGAAGCCCGAGAGGATGTTGGTGGCCGCGCCGGTGCGCGTCGAGGCCGAGACCTCGCGGGTCGGCTTGTAGCGCGTGTCGGTGTAGTAGCCGGTCAGTGTCATGATGGCCGCGGCGAGCGCGATGCCGATGACGACCGCGATGATGGCCAGGCCCTGCGGGCTGACCGGGATCGCGGAGGCGTCGATGTCGGTGCCCAGCTCGGCCCAGTCGGCCGGGACGTAGAGGAACACGGCGACGGCCGTGAGGCCCGCGCCGATCACCGCCGAGATGTAGAACGCGCGGTTGATCGCGGTGAGCCCGGAGGCGTCGGAGGCGCGCATGCGGGTGATGACGACGCCGATGAGGGCGCAGACGATGCCGACCGAGGCGACCAGCAGCGGCAGGATCAGGCCGGTCTCGCCGAAGGCGGCGCGGCCGAGGATGAGGCTCGCGACGAGCACGACGGCGTAGGACTCGAACAGGTCCGCGGCCATGCCGGCGCAGTCGCCCACGTTGTCGCCGACGTTGTCGGCGATGGTGGCGGGGTTGCGCGGGTCGTCTTCGGGGATGCCCTGCTCGACCTTGCCGACGAGGTCGGCGCCGACGTCGGCGGCCTTGGTGAAGATGCCGCCGCCGACGCGCATGAACATGGCCAGCAGGGCGGCGCCGAAGCCGAAGCCCTCAAGGACCACCGGGGCGTCGCCCCGGTAGGTGAAGACGACGATGGCCGCGCCCAGCAGACCGAGGCCGATGGTCAGGAAGCCGACCACGCCGCCGGTGCGGAAGGCCAGGTGCATCGCGCCGATGGGCTTGCCGTCGCGCGCCGCCGCGGCGACGCGCACGTTGGCCCGCGTCGCCAGGCTCATGCCGGCCCAGCCGATGAAGGCGCTGAACGCGGCTCCGACGACGAAGAAGAGGCTGCGTCCGATGCGGACGTCCGTGCCTCCCTCTGCCGGCAGCAGGAACAGCAGCACCACGGCGATGACCACGAAGATCCCGAGCGTGCGGAACTGGCGGCGCAGGTAGGCCGAGGCCCCCTCCTGGACCGCCCCGGCGATCTCGCGCATCTTTTCAGTGCCGGTCCCCGCGCCCAGGATGCCCTTGACGAGGGCGGCAGCGGAGCCCAGCGCCACCAGCGCGAGCACGGCGGCCACCACCACGAGGCTCACATTTGAGCTCGTGAGCTGGCCTACGTTCTCGTCGCCATTGGCGAGCAACGTATGCATGTTGTTCCTCCATAGGAATGGCCGCGCGACTCGCGCGCGTGCGGATTCGTCGAGGCCGTTCGCGATGGGATGCGGCGGCGCTCAGGACCGCGCCCCCTCGCTCGACACGGTGAGGCGTCGATGCGCGGTGGCGCGGCTGCTTTGACGAGCGGAGTGTAACGATGCGAGCTCGTTGCGCGCGGGGTCGGTCACCGGGGGTCTCTTGCGGTGAGCGGACTCAATGCTCGGTGGACTGGGAGCCGCCGGGCAGCGGCCAGCTCATGGAGACGGTGGTGCCCTTCTCGCCGTCGGGACCGGTCACGACCAGGTCTTCGACCAGTCCTCCGAGGACGATGAGGGTGATCTCCTCCGAGAGGGTGTCCTCTTCGAGCGCATCGTGATCGTTCGCGCGCGCGCCGGGGCGGTCATGCGAGGGCGCGAGGCGAGTCTCGGACTGTGCGCGCAGATCGCGCGCGTTATCGGTGATTTTTGCAACGAAACGATCACCGATCGAAAATTCTATGCGCACAAGATCGTCGATCTGGCTGTCGCGATGCCTGAGGACCGCTCGCGTGCAGGCCTCGCCGACGGCCTGGCGGACCTCGTCGAGCAGGCCGGTGGCCACCCCGGCGTGCGAGGCGACGTCGGCGGCCACGAGTCGGGCGGCGCGGACGTAGGCGGCGGCGGGCGTGAAGGCGAACCGCACCGTCGCCGGTTCCGCGCGGTGGTCGTGTCTGGCGGCGTTCACTCGCTGGGCACCGCTTCCCGGACATCGAGCACCTTGTCCAGGCCGGTCAGGTCGAGGAGCTTCCTGATGCGTGGGTTCGCGCACACCACCACCAGCGCTCCGCCGGCGTCACTGAGCCGACGGCGTGCGCCGATGAGCACCCCCAGACCGGTCGAATCGCAGAACTCGGTCGGCGTCAGATCGATCGCGACGCGCATCCGGCCCTCCGCGGCGAGCTGCCGGACGGCCTCGCGCAGTTTCGGCGCGGTGTACATGTCGATTTCCCCGGTCACGGAGATGACGGAGTAGGCGCCGACCGTGGACAGGCTCAGTCCCAGTTCAGGCTCGGGCGCTCCGTCACTGGATGTTCCTCTCACGCGCTCTCCCAAGGCTTGGATGTGTCCTAGGGCATAGCGTACTGCTTCCACAGTGGGAGCGTGTCGGGAGCGTCCCTCCGAGTGACCGCCCGCCCACCTCGCCGAAGGAGGCGCTTGTCGGATCGCTGCGGCATCATTGACCCCGTGTCATCGGACCAGCTCATCAGCGCGCTCAGCGCCGGACCAGGCGAATTCGCGGCTCGCAGCCTTCGCCGAGAGGAAGGGCTGCGCCACCTGCGGCGCGTCCCGCCGCGCCGGTCCGCGCACACCGACTGGCCCGCATGGGTCCCCGACGAGATTCGCGACACGCTCGCCGACGGCGGCATCGTGCGGCCGTGGCCGCACCAGGCCGAGGCCGCGACGCACGCGCACGAGGGCCGCGACGTCGTCGTGGCCACCGGCACCGCCTCGGGCAAGAGCCTGGCGTACCTCCTGCCGGTCCTGACCGAGGCCGCGAACGGCACCGAGGGGCGGAGCCTCTACCTCGCCCCCACGAAGGCGCTCGCGGCCGACCAGGCCCGCGCCGTCGGCGAGTTCGACGTGCCGGGGCTGCTCCCCGCGATCGTCGACGGCGACACCCCGTACGAGCACCGCAAGTGGGCCCAGCGGTTCGCGAACCTCGTCTTCTCCAATCCGGACCTGGTCCACCACTCGATGCTGCCGAGGCACCGGATGTGGCGGTCGCTGCTGAAGGACCTCAAGTACGTCGTCGTCGACGAGTGCCACATCTACCGAGGCGTGTTCGGCGCGCACGTCGCGCTCACCCTGCGCCGGCTGCTGCGCCTGGCCGAGCACTACGGCGCCTCGCCGACGGTCATCGCGGCCTCGGCGACGGCCGCCGACCCCGCCGCGGCGCTGTCGACGCTCACCGGGAGGCCGGCCGTGCAGGTCACGGTCGACTCCTCGCCGTCGCCGGGCGCGAACATCGCCCTGTGGGAACCCGAGACCTTCGAGCTCGAGGGCGAGCCGCAGAAGGCCTCCACATTGAGCGAGACCGCCCGGATGCTCGCGCAGCTCACCCAGCGCGGCATCCGCACGCTCGCGTTCGTGCCGTCCAGGCGCGGCGCGGAGATCGTCGCGGCGGAGGCGAAGTCCCGGCTGGGCGCCGACCCGGCCGCGGACCGGATCGCGGCCTACCGGGCCGGCTACCTCCGGGAGCACCGCCGTGACCTCGAAGCCGAGCTGCGGGAAGGACGGCTGCTCGGGGTGGCGACGACGAACGCCCTCGAACTCGGCATCGACGTCACCGGCCTCGACGCGGTGCTCCTGTGCGGCTACCCGGGGCGGCTCGCCTCGTTCTGGCAGCAGATTGGACGCGCCGGGCGCGGCGAGACCGAGGCGCTGGCGATCATGCTCGCCAAGGACGACCCGCTGGACACCTATCTCGTGCACCACCCGGAGGCCATCTTCGACCGGCCGGTGGAGGCGAGCGTGTGCGACCCGTCGAACCCGTACGTCCTGGCCGGGCACCTGTGCCTCGCGGCGGAGGAGCTGCCGCTGCGGGACGCCGACCTCGACTCGATTCCCGGCAGCCGCGACGTGGCCGAGCAGTTGTGCGAGCAGAAGCTGATGCGCCGCAGGCCCGGCGGCCGCTACTACTGGGTGGGCGCTGAGCGGCCCGAGGTCTCACTGCGCGGATCGGGGCCGATGGGCATCGACATCGCCGAGGCCAGCACCGGCCGCCTGATCGGCACGGTGGACGCCGCGGCCTCGCACCGCCTGGTGCACCGCGGCGCGCTCTACCTGCACCAAGGCGAGTCCTATCTGGTCGACGAGCTCGACTTGGACGACGGTGTCGCGCTGGTGCACGCGGCGAAGCCGCCGTGGACGACCAGCGCGCAGGAGATCACGCACCTGGAGATCCTGAGCACGCGCGAGTGCCGCGAGATGGGCGAGGTGACGATGTGCCTCGGCGAGGTCGAGGTGACGACGGCGGTCATCTCGTACCAGCGCAGGCGCGTCCCTACCGGTGAGGTGCTCGACACCCAGCTGCTCGACCTGCCGCCCCAGACACTGCGGACCGTGGCGGTGTGGTGGACGGTGGAGCCGGAGGCGCTGCCGGGCGTCGGCGACCTGCCCGGTTCGCTGCACGCGGCCGAGCACGCCTCGATCGGGCTGCTGCCGTTGGTCGCCACCTGCGACCGGTGGGACATCGGCGGGCTGTCGACGGCGGCGCACCCGGACACCGAGCTGCCGACGGTGTTCGTCTACGACGGCCATCCGGGCGGCGCGGGCTTCGCCGAGCAGGCGTTCCGCAAGTGGACGGACTGGCTGGGGGCGACGAGGGACGCGATCGCGGCGTGCGAGTGCAAGGCGGGGTGCCCGAGCTGCATCCAGTCCCCGAAGTGCGGCAACGGCAATGAGCCGCTGGACAAGACGGGAAGCATCCGCATCCTGGACCTGGTCCTGGCGGCCGATGACGGCGAACCACCGGTGGTGCTCCAGGCCGCGAACCCCGCGATGCTCGTGCCGCAGAAGGAGAAGAAGGAGGAGGAGGAAGCGGCCGACCTCTGGCCCGGCGACTTCTGACCGCTTCGGGTCTTCGGGCCTTGGTACGGTCCTCCGGTCCCCTCGAGCACTGCCCCGGAGTACAAGTGAGTTCCCGAATCATCGAGGTCCGGTACCGGACCGCAGCCTGTGTCGTCTCCATCGTCAGCGGAGCGGCTTTGGTGCCGGTCAGCATTGTCTCGATCGTCACCGAGCAGTGGGACCTGCAAGGCATGTGGGGCATCGGCATACTGCTCGTCGTCTGGGGTGTCAGGATGACTTCAACGCCATGCCGCACCTACGATGTGAGGGCCAAGACGCTCTGGATTCACTGGGTCGGCACTCGCCGCGCGCGTGCGACCTTCGGCGCTCCGAGCGAAGAGCTGTTGTTCGCGGAGGATGGCAAGCTCAGGCGGATCGGTGCCGACGGTCGGGCAAAGCTGGCCGTGGTTCGGTGGGCCTGCGACCGCGCCGATTTCGACCGTCTGCTCCGCGTGATCGATTCCCAAGACCGGTCTCGGCTGGCGAAGGAGCGCGCCAAGCACCGCACCTCGGACATCCAGCAGGCTTGATGCGGTACAGCGCGGTCGCCGAAGCGGCGCCCGAAGGCGCCAGGGCGCCGGTCGCCTGAAGTCAGCCTTCGACTCGGTCGAGGCGGGCCGAGAGGTGCGGGCTCAGCGGCTTGCCCTCCGCGGCCATCTCCACCGCGTACATCAGGGCGCCTTCCACGATGCCGTACAGCCGCTTCGCGGCCGTGACCTCTTTGGCCTGGGGACTGCGCACCACCGCGTCGGTCGCGAGCTCGATCTTCGTGCCGTCCACGTGCCCGTAGTACAGGTCGAGAATGCCGGTCGGGTGCGCCAGCAGGACCTCGACCTCGGGGCGCTTGGGGTCGGCGCCTTGGACCACGCGCCACCAGCCCGTCTCCTGGGCCGCCGGCCGGACCGGCTTGGAGTCCAGGTCGACGATCCACGAACGGGCCTCGTAGCGCAGGAACGGCCGCCCGTCGTGCGTGAAGCGCATCTCCTGGGCGTACATGAAGTCCTCCTGGTCGGGATAACCGCCCTGACCGCGCCCGCGCCAGAGCCCGACCAGCGGCAGCAGCGGCAAGAGGTCGTCGTGCAGGTTCGGCCCGCTGCGCAGGTCGGCGGTCTCCTCGAACGGATAGGCCTCGACCTGCTCGTAGGTCGAGGCGAACTCCGCCGGTACCTCGCGCTCGCTCATCGGTTCCTCCCAGTTCGGATCGTCCAGTAGCCGAAAACGCCCGCCAGTGCCCCGGATGCGATGACGAGCACGGCGGTCAGTGCCGTATCCACGGCCCTTACTTTACGTCCGCCGTTCGCCGATTCGATCTCACGATGGCAATATGTGGGTCATGACTACACCTGGACCGTTCGATTCGTGGCTCTCGGACATGGACGGCGTGCTCGTCCACGAGGGGGTCCCCGTCCCGGGGGCCAACAAACTGATCGAGAAGCTGCAGACGGCGGGGAAGCGGTTCCTCGTGCTCACCAACAACTCCATCTACACCGCGCGCGACCTCCATGTCCGACTGAAGAACTCGGGGCTGACCGTTCCCCAGGAGTCCATCTACACCTCGGCCATGGCCACCGCGGACTTCCTGCACTCGCAGCGCCCGTCCGGCTCGGCCTACGTCATCGGTGAGGCGGGTCTCACCACCGCGCTGCACGAGATCAACTACGTGCTCACCGACTACCGGCCGGACTACGTCGTGCTCGGGGAGACGCGCCGCTACGACTTCGGTGCGATCACGACCGCGGTGCGGCTCATCAAGAACGGCGCGCGCTTCATCGCCACCAACCCGGACGCCACAGGGCCTTCGCTGGAGGGCATCATGCCCGCCACCGGCGCCGTGGCGGCCATGATCTCCCAGGCCACCGGTTCGGAGCCGTACTTCGTGGGTAAACCCAATCCGTTGATGATGCGCAACGCCTTGCGCCGCATCGAGGCGCACTCGGAGTCGACGATCATGATCGGCGACCGCATGGACACCGACGTGCTGTCCGGTCTGGAGGCCGGGCTCGAGACGGTCCTCGTTCTGTCGGGGGTCACTGACACTATGGAAGAAGTCGAGAAGTACCCCTTCCGGCCGAATCACGTGAAGGATTCGGTCGCGGACCTCATCGATTGGATCGAATGAGCAGTCCCGTCGAGTTAGGAGCGATCATGCCTTCCGGCAGTACCCCGGCCCATTCCTCAGCGCGCGCGCGATCGGCGCGGGACGAGTTCGTCCCCGTGCCGCGCGGACCGCAACCGGCGGGCGGCGCCGTCCGGGTCGCCGCGGAGCCGCCGGTGGGCCCCTCGCGGGCCCCGCGCGAGCCGGAGGCGAAGCTCACCGGACTCGAGCAGCGCATCCTCTCGTTCGAGGCCCGGTGGTGGCGAGCCTCGGGCGCGAAGACGCAGGCGATCGCCGACGAGCTCGAGCTGACGCCCGAGCAGTACTACCAGCATCTGGCGCGGCTGATCGATCACCCGGCCGCGGTCGCCGAGCAGCCGGCGGTCATCCGCCGTCTGCGGGCCGCCCGCGATCACCGCAGACGCGCCCGCTGAGCACGGCTCGGGAGGGCTCCGCCCTCACGAGCCGGCGGTGCGGGCGGGGCGACGGGTGCAGGCATACCAGATCGCGCCCGCCGCGAAGACGGCCAGGCCGCCGAGGACCGAGGCGGTCGGCAGGCTCGCGGCGACGAGCAGGCATCCGGCGAGGCCGATCCACGGCAACGGCAGACGCCTGTCGAGCGTGATCGCCGAACCGTTGGCCACCGCGTAGTAGACCAGGACGCAGAAGCTGGAGAAGCCGATCGCGCCGGCCAGGTCGAGCGTCGCGACGATGACGAGCACGAGCGCGCCGGCGGCGAGCTCGGCGGCCCAGGGGACGCCGAAGCGTTCGGAGACGGCCGCGAGTCCGACGGGCAGGCGCCGGTCGCGGGCCATCGCCAGCGCGGTGCGCCCGATACCGGCCAAGAGGCTCAAGAGAACGCCCGCGACGGCGATGCCCGCACCGATGGCCACCAGCGGTTCCAGCGCCGGCGCGCCGGCGCTCGCCAGGTCGGACAGGGGCGCGCGGGATCCGGCGAGCGTCCCCGGGCCGAGGACGCTCAGGGCCGTGACGGCGACGGCGGCGTAGACCACCAGCGTGATGCCCAGGGCGATCGGGATCGCCCGCGGGATCGTCCACTCCGGACGCTTCACCTCCTCGCCGAGCGTGGCGATGCGCGCGTACCCGGCGAAGGCGAAGAAGATGAAACCGGCGGCGGTGAGCACGCCCCACGGGCGGGCGTCGCCGAGTTCCTGGGCGGCCACCGGTCCGGTGAGCCCGGTGATGACCACCGCGCACAGCACGGCGATCGTGACGCTCGCGAACACGGCCGAGGCGGCGGCGGTCTTCTTGACGCCCAAGAGGTTGACGGCGCCCAAGACGACGACCGCGGCGAGGCCGAGGGCCTTGGGGTGGTCGGGCAGCAGGTAGTTGCCGAAGGTCAGGGCCATCGCGGCGGCCGAGGCGGTCTTGCCGACCAGGAAGCCCCAGCCGGCGGCGAATCCTGCGGCGGGGTGGAGTCGCTTGGTGCCGTAGAGGTAGGCGCCGCCGGCCTGCGGGTGCATCGCCGCGAGGCGGGCGGAGGAGCGGGCGTTGCAGTAGGCGATGAGCGCGGCGACGGCGAGGGCGGTCAGCAGGGCGGGGCCCGATCCGGCGGCTTTCGCCGCCGGGCCCCAGACGGAGAAGACGCCCGCGCCGAGCATGGAGGCGAGTCCGATGACGATCGCCGCGGGGAGCCCGAGTCGTCGCTGGAGGGGCTGGAGTGGACGGTTTTGCGGAGACTGAGCGGGCATGTCCTAAAGATATCGTTTCTCGGGTTCGAGCCAACCCGGCAGTTCTATTGCCTCCCAGCGGATCCGTTGCACGATCCTCAAGATGAGGACGCCGATGAAGATGCCCGCCGGGGTGTCGCTGAACCAGTGATAGCCCAGGTAGGTCGTCGAGAAGGTCACGAGCACTGGGGGCACGAACGTCATCAGGTGGCGCAGCCAGGGCCGGATCGCGGCGCCGACGAGCAGGATGATGAACCCGTACCACAGGATCGTGTTGAACACGTGGCCTGAGGGGTAGGCGTGGTCCGGTTCGAGGCTCGTGAAGACGGTGGCTTGCGAGGCGTCCGCATACGGCGGGTCGCCGCGTTCGGGCCAGTAAGGGTAGACCCGGGGAGTGATGAGGTACTTGAAGATCAAGACCGAACCGGCCATGAAGTAGGTCGCCATGAAGGCCACGAGCGGTCGGGCGGTGCGGCTGCGCCAGGCGACGAGCGTGGCGAGGCCGAGGGCGATACCACCGAGGAGGCCGCCCTGTCCGAGCTTGTTGACCTGGTCGACCAGTTCGAAGGCCCAGTCGGGGCGGTGGGCGCCGAAGAAGTCGCGCAGCCAGGTGTCGAAGCGGACCAGCGGGCTGGGCCATGTCAGCGGGATGGTCCAGAGGACGAAGATCGCGATCATGGCGATCTCGAGCACCCACGAGCGCGGCCGTTTGACCAGAAACGGCTTCCAGGCGCTCGTGGGGGCTCGAGTATGACGTTGGTCCATGACGGTCACGGCCGTAAGCCTAGCGACATCCGAAAACGACGCCCATCTGATATGGCGGAGCGGCCTCGGTGCAATACCGGACCGCCGTCGGCTCGGGCCGGTCGCTCACAGGTCGGCGATGTCGGCCTGCTTGGCGCGGACGGCTTCGGCGGCCTGCTTCAGGTTCGCCAGCTCCTCGTCGGTCAGGGGGGTCTCGACGATCTCCTTGACGCCTTCGGCGCCGATCTTGGCGTTGACGCCGAGGTAGACGCCCTCGATGCCGTACTGGCCGTCGACCCAGGCGCAGACGGGCATGACGGCGCCGGAGTCTTCGGCGACGGCCCTGGCCATGCGGGCGGCGGCGGCCGAGGGGGCGTAGTAGGCCGAGCCGGTCTTGAGCAGGGCGACGATCTCGGCACCGCCGTTGCGGGTCTTGGTGACGAGCTCCTCGATCTTCTCGGCGGGGAGCAGGTCCGCCAGGGGCTTGCCGTCGACCGAGGACTGGCTCGGCACGGGCACCATCGTGTCGCCGTGGGAGCCGAGGGTCAGGGTGGTGACGGAGCCGACGGAGACATCGAGCTCCTCGGCGACGAAGTTGGTGAAGCGGGCGGTGTCGAGCATGCCTGCCTGGCCGAGGACGCGGTTTTTGGGGAAGCCGGAGGCGAGCTGGGCGAGCGCGGTCATCTCGTCGAGCGGGTTGGACACGACGATGATGACGGCCTCGGGCGAGACGGCGACGAGGTTCTCGGTGACGCCGCGGACGATCTTCGCGTTGACCTCGAGCAGGTCCATGCGGCTCATGCCGGGCTTGCGGGGCAGGCCGGCGGTGATGACGATGATGTCGGAGTTCGCGGTCGCCTCGTAGCCGTTGCCGTCGTTGTCGGTGGTGGTGCCGACGACCTTGGTCTCGAAGCCCTCGATGGAGCGGGACTGGTTCATGTCGAGCGCCAGGCCCTCGGGCTTGCCCTCGACGATGTCGGTGAGGACGACCTCGTCGAAGATGTCGTACTCGGCGAGACGCTGAGCGGTGGTGGAGCCGTAGAATCCGGCGCCTACGACCGTGACTTTCTTACCCATGGAATGCTCCTCTGCATAGGGACTACCCTGTCACGCTATGACTCCGGTCATGGGCCACGCCTCTGGCCCCTGGTCACGTGGCTTACGCCTCCCATACGGCAGCCGGGCATCCCGTCCAGTGGACTGTAGTTGACAAGTCCTACTAGATAAGTGGACTATATGCGGAACGCAGGAAACGTAGGGAGTTCTCCGTGCTGACCATGGCCACCATCTCCGGAGCGGCGGGCTTCGTCGCCCAGCTGGTCGACGGCAGCCTCGGCATGGGCTTCGGCACCATCACCATGACGTTCCTGCTGGGACTCGGCATCGCCCCGGCGGTGGCCTCGGCGTCGGTCAACGTCGCCACGGTCGGCACCGGCCTGGTCAGCGCCGTCTCGCACCACCGGTTCCGCAACGTCCACTGGCCCACGACCTTGAAACTCGGCGTCCCCGGTGCGTTCGGCGGCTTCGCCGGCGCGTGGGCGCTGGCGTCGCTGACGCATCTGGACGCGGCCACCCCGGTCACGAGCGGCATCCTCATCGTGTTGGGCGCGGCCATCGTGTGGCGCTTCGCCAAGGGCCGGATCGTCACCTCGGGTCCGGTCAACGGCGCCTTCGCCGTTCCCACCGGACTGGTCGGCGGCTTCCTCGCCGCGGTCGGCGGCGGGGGCTGGGGCCCGGTGACGATGCCGATCATGCTCTCCACGTCCCGCCTCGCCCCGCACCAGGTCGTCGGCTCGGTCTCCACGGCGCAGGTGGCCGCCTCCGCGGCGGCCGTCGTCGGCTTCGCGTTCGCGCTGCCCTCGAGCCTGGTGGTGCTGTGGCCGCTGGTGGTCGGCATGGCCGTCGGCGGGATGATCGCCGCGCCGCTCGCGGCCTGGCTGACCCGCAAGATCCCCACCGCCAAGCTCGGCTCCACCATCGGCATGCTCGTCGTGGCGCTCAACCTGCGCACCCTGCTCGGGAACTTCTCGGTCGCCTGGCAGGTCGTCATGCTCGCCTACCTGCTGCTGGCCGTCGCCTGGGTGGCCGTCCTGGTCCGCCGGGGCGCACCCGCCGCCGAGCCGAAGGTCGCTCCCGTCCCCGAGCCGGTCCGCGCCGAGGTCTGACCAGCGCCGGGATTAGTCCCCCGCCGCAGGGGTACCTGCCCGGCTACTGGCGCTTTCGTTGGGGCGGGTGAGAGGCATGAGCGAGCACTTCGACGCGGTCGTGATCGGCATGGGGCCCGGCGGGGAGGTCGCCGCCTCCCGGCTGCTGGAGGCGGGCAGGCGCGTCGCCGTCGTGGAGCGGGAGCTCATCGGCGGCGAGTGCGCCTACTGGGCCTGCATCCCGTCGAAGACGCTGCTGCGCGCCGCCGAGGTCGCCGATCGCGCCGTCCGCACGCCCGGCACCCGCTCGGCACAGGCCGACTGGGCCGAGGCCGCTCAATGGCGCGACACGATGATCCGCGGCCTGGACGACCGCAAGCGGCGCGACGACTACGAGTCGCGCGGCGCGGCGGTGGTCCGCGGGCCCGCCCGCCTCGCCGGGCCCGGCAGGGTCGTCGTCGGCGAGCGCGAGCTCACCTGCGACCACATCGTCGTCGCCACCGGCTCCGAGGCGATGATCCCGCCGATCGAGGGCCTCGAGGAGGCCGCGGTGTGGACCAACCGCGAGGCCACCACGACCACCGAGCTGCCCGGCCGCGCCGTCGTCATCGGCGGCGGTCCGGTCGGCTGCGAGATCGCCCAGTTCCTGCGCCGCTTCGGCACCGACGTCACCGTCATCGAGCTCGCCGAGTCGCTCATCGCGCACGAGGACCCGCGCGTCGGCCGGCTCCTGGCCGACCGCCTCATCGAGGAGGGCGTCAAGGTCCACCTCAAGACCGAGATCAAATGGGTCTACCGCGACGGCGACGCCCGCGTCGTCAGCTTCGACGACGGCACGACCGTCGGCTGCGACGTCGTCATCGCCGCCTCGGGCCGCCGCCCCCGCACCGACGGGCTCGGTCTGGAGACCGTCGGCGTCGACGCCCCGCCCGGGCAGCCGATCGAGGTCGACCGGCAGTGCCGGGCCGCCGAAGGCGTCTGGGCCGTCGGCGACGTCACCGGCGCGATGCCGTTCACGCACGTCGCGAAGTACCAGGGCCGCATCGCGGCCGACGCCATCCTCGGCGAGCGGCGCGAGGCCCGATACGAGGGCATCCCGCGAGTGGTGTTCACCGACCCCGAGGTGGCCGCCGTCGGCCTGACCGAGGCGCAGGCGCGCGAACGCGGCCACCGGACCGTCACCGCCGAGGTCGACCTCGCCGAGCGCCTGGCGCGGCCGTGGACGTACGAGTCCGAGCCGAGCGGCTCGGTCGGGCTCGTCGCCGACGCCGACCGGCGCGTGCTGCTGGGCGCGTGGGCCGTGGCGCCGTGCGCCGGCGAGTGGATCCACCAGGCCGCGCTCGCCGTGCGGGCGGCGATCCCCGTCGACGTCCTGCGCGACCAGGTCGCGCAGTTCCCGACCTACGCCGAGGGCTTCGCGGTCGCCGTGTCGTCGTTGCAGTTCGACTGAGCGAACCGGAAAGTTCCTCTAGTTCACCGCGTCAGGCGCGTAGCGTGAATATCGACACACCAGTCACACCGGCGGAGAGACGGGGGCGGTGACATGAACACTCGGATGTCCGAGGAAGAGGCCGAGCACTACATCGGCGAGCGATGCTTCCTCACCGGCAGGCCCCGCCGCATCGGCGTCGAACTCGAATGGCTGCTGCGCAGCCCCCACGACCGCGCCGCGCCCCTCGACTGGGAACGCTCGAAACGAGCCGTCGCCCACCTGACCGAGAACGGCGCGCTCCCCGGCGGCGGCCGCATCACCCGAGAGCCCGGCGGACAGCTCGAGCTGAGCTCCCGCCCCGCCGACAGCCTCGCCGCATGCGTCGCCGACACCGCTGCCGACATGGTCGCCATAGAGTGCGCGCTCGCCGATCGCGGCCTCCTCGTCGACGGCGGAGCCCTCGACGCCTGCCGCCCCCCGGTCCTGGTACTCGACGAGCCGCGCTACCGGGCCATGCGCTCGTACTACGACCACGGTGACATGGGCCTGACGCTCATGTGCGCGACCGCCTCGGTGCAGGTCAACCTCGACGCCGGCGAGCCGTCCGGCGTCCTGGGCTACCGGCGCCGCTGGGAGCTGGCGCACCGCCTCGGGCCCGTCCTGATCGCCGCCTTCGCCAACTCCCCCATGCTCAAGGACCGCCCCACCGGCTGGAAATCCACGCGCCAGGCCATCTGGGCGCGCATCGACCCCGGCCGCACCCGACCCGTCCCCGAAGGCGAGGACCCCCGCCACGCCTGGGCCCGCTACGCGCTGGACGCCCGCCTGCTGTGCCTCCGGCGCGAGGAGCACGAACCCTGGGACGCCCCGCCCGAGCTGACCTTCCGCGCCTGGCTGCGCGGCGAATGCGCCGAACGCCACCCCACGGCCGACGACCTCGACTACCACCTCGGCACGCTCTTCCCGCCGGTGCGCCCGCGCGGCTGGCTGGAACTGCGCATGATCGACGCGCAGAACGAACACGACTGGGTCGTCCCACTCGCCCTGTGCGCCATGCTCTTCGACGACCCCCAGGCCACCGTCGCCGCCTGGGAGGCCACCGAGGCGCTCACCGGCGGCGAGCCGCGTCCACCGTGGCGGACGTGGTTGCGCGCCGCCCGCACCGGCCTCGACGAACCGGACCTGGCCGAGGCCGCCCGGGCGTGCTTCGCCGCCGCGACCGAGGCCCTCGCCCGCACCGACGTCCCCGAATCACTGCGGGTGGCGCTCGCCGAGTTCGCCGACCGCTACGTCGAACGCGGCCGCTGCCCGGCCGACGACCAACTCCCCGCACACCAGGAGATCCCGACATGACCGACTTCAAGACCCGCGCGCTGGACTCCCTCGACGCCGCGCGGCGCCGCACCCGCCACCTCACCGACTGCCTCGACGACGGCGAGCTCACCGCCCAGCACTCACCGCTGATGCCCCCGCTGGTGAGGCACCTCGCGCACGTGGGCAACTTCGAGGAGATCCACCTCGGACGCCGGCTCGCCGGCCGGCCGGCGATGCGGCCCGAGCTCGACGACCGCTACGACGCCTTCGAGCACCCCCGCCGCGAACGGCCGCACCTGCCGCTGCCGGCACCGGACGAGGCACGCGCCTACATCGACGCCGTCCGCGCCCAGACCGTCGACGTGATCGACTCGATCGAGCCCGACGAGGACGCACGGCGGCTGATCGCGCTCGTCGCCCAGCACGAGCACCAGCACACCGAGACCATGCTCGCCACCCACCAGCTCCGGGCGGGCGAGGCCGTCCTGACCGCGCCAGACCCCGAGCCCGCCCCCGCCGGGACCGCCGCCGAGGTCCTCGTCGAAGGCGGAGCGTTCACCATGGGCGCCTCGGACGACGAATGGGCGCTGGACGACGAGCGACCGGCGCACCCGGTCGAAGTTACGGCCTTCTGGATCGACACCTCGCCGGTCACCTGCGCCGACTTCCAACGATTCATCGAGGACGGCGGCTACGAGGACCCGCGCTGGTGGGACGCCGACGGCTGGAAGCACCTGCTCGAAGGCCGGCTCCAGGCGCCCCTGTTCTGGCGCAAGGAGGGCGGACTGTGGACCAGACGCCGCTTCGGACGCACCGAACCGGTGCCCGGCGACCAGCCGGTGATGCACGTCGGCTGGTACGAGGCCGACGCCTACGCCCGCTGGGCCGGGCGGCGGCTCCCCACCGAAGCCGAATGGGAGAAGGCCGCCAGGTGGGACCCCGCCACAGGCCGCACGCGCCGCAACCCCTGGGGCGACGGGGACGCCGACGAGAACCGCGCCAACCTGGGGCAACGGCACCTCGAGCCGGCCCCGGCGGGCTCCTTCCCCGACGGCACGGCCCCCTGCGGCGCCGGACAGCTGATCGGCGACGTCTGGGAGTGGACCGCGAGCGACCTCGCCCCCTACCCCGGATTCCGGGCGCACCCCGACCCGAGCCACTCCGCGGTGTTCTTCGGCGGGAAGTACAAGGTGCTGCGCGGCGGCTCCTTCGGCACCGCCCCCGACGCCGTCCGCGGGAGCTTCCGCAACTGGGACCTCCCGATCCGGCGGCAGGTCTTCGCCGGCTTCCGCACGGCCCGAGACGCCGAGTGAGCGGCTACGCCATCGAGGACCGGCTGCCCGAGGACCACTTCGAACGGCGGCTGCGCGCCGACGTCGCCGAGGGCCTCGGCGCGGTGCGCAGATCGCTGCCGCCCAAATGGTTCTACGACGCCGAGGGCAGCCGCCTGTTCGAACGGATCACGGCGCTGCCCGAGTACTACCCGACCAGAGCCGAGCACGAGATCCTCACCGTCCAAGCCCCGCAGATCGCCGAGACCGAGGCCCGCAGCCTCATCGAGCTCGGCTCGGGGTCCTCGGCGAAGACCCGCGTCCTGCTGAACGCGCTCCGCCCCGAGGCATACGTGCCGGTCGACGTCAGCCGCAGCGCCCTCGAAGCGGCCGCGGCCGGCCTCGCCCGCGACTACCCCAGGCTCGACATCCGGGCCCAGGTCGCCGACTTCCAACACGAGCTGCGGCTCCCGGCCGTCCCCGCGCCGCGACTGCTCGCGTTCCTCGGAGGGACGCTCGGCAATCTCCTCCCCGAGCAGCGCCGCAGGTTCCTCGCCGGTCTGCGGGCCGTGCTCGGTCCCGGAGACGCACTGCTGCTGGGCGCGGACCTCGTCAAGGACGAGGCGACGCTGGTGGCCGCCTACGACGACCGCGCCGGAGTGACCGCCGCATTCAACAAGAACGTCCTGAAGGTCCTCAACACTCGCCTGCGGGCCGACTTCGACCTCGACGACTTCGCGCACGTGGCCCGCTGGAACCCCGAGCGCGAATGGATCGAGATGCGACTGCGCGCCGTGCGCGACCTGACCGTGAAGATCGCCGACCTGGGCCTGGCCGTGCGCTTCGAGGCCGGCGAGGACCTGTTGACCGAGGTCTCGGCGAAGTTCCGGCCCGAGGGCCTCAGGGCCGAGCTCGAAGGCGCGGGCTTCGAGCCGCGGCGGTGGTGGACCGACTCGCTGGGGCGATATGGACTGGCGCTGGCCGTTGTAGCGGGGTAGGCCGCTCTGCCTCCGGAGGGGCCGGTCCCCGCGCCTCGGGAGACCGGGAATGGAGCTTGGGGCGTCGGCGGGAACGGTGTCGGTGGATGGTCGCTCTGCGCCAAGGGCGGCAGCGACGCGGGTGGGCCCTTATCCGGGTTCGACTCCGGGGCGAGGTTCGCGGGGGTGCGGGTTCGAGCGCGCCGCGACGAAGAGGTGCGTCTTTTGTGGAGGTCGGGCGGCGGACATGAGGGACGACGCGGGCGCTGGCCCCAGGTTGTCCTGCGGCGCAAGACGTTCAGTGTGTGAACGGCGGGAAACGTGAGTGTTTTCCCACCCTAATGGGTGATGACAGGGACCCTGTGACCTGGGAGAATAGAGGTATAGCACGAACCGGCGGAAACAGCAGGTTCGTACGAGACATCGAGGAGGTGTCAGATGGCCAAGGCGACCAGGACTCCGGGCAGAACCGAGCGGACCGAACGCGCAGCGGCCATCCACACCGATCTCGATGAGACCGCCGCCCGGATCAATGCCGCTCACGCCCAGGTGCTCTCCAGGGTCATCGAGGCGAACACCTGGAACATCCACCGGGATGTCGACGGCTTCTCGGCCCTGCGCGACTGGCTCGTCTCCACCTTCGACTTCCATGTGCGCATCGCCGCCGACATCGCCGTGATCGCCAAGCTCGCGCGCAAGTTCCGCCTCTTGGCCGGTGCGGGGCGTGCGGGAACGGCGCGGATCGACCAGGTCGCCTACGCGGTCCGGCAGTTCGACAAGACCACCGCCATGAGGACGCACGCCCGCAAGCCGTTTCCCCAGCCCGTGCCTTCGCCGTGGAATCCCGAGGTCGAGTGTGCGACTCCGGAGGCGCTGGCCGTGGAGTTCTGCACCCACGCCCCGCTCGCCGACCTCAAGCGGCACTTGGCCGAGGCCGAGGCGGGCCTGGCCGAGCACACAGAACTCCACGACGAGCTCTCCGAGGCGACCCTGCAACGCCTGGAGATCTGGGAGCAGGACAACGGCATGTGGGGCCTGTCGGCCCTGTTGCCCTCCACCACCGGCCTCATGCTCGACAAGCTGTTGAAGACGGCCGTACCTCCGCCCAGGCAGGAAGAGGCCGACGCCGACGGGGTGCTCCCGCCCGCCGCGGGCCGCAACGCCGAAGCACTGCACCACATGCTCGGCGTCTACGCTTCGGACCCGAACGCCCCGAAGCGGCACGGGGAGACCTGCCAGCTCAACCTCGCCGTCGATGTCGAGACGCTCCAAGGCAAGGACACCGGCCGCACGCCCACCCTGGAGGGCCGCCTCGTCTCCCTGGAGTTGGCGAGGCGGCTGGCGTGCGAGAGCCTGGTGATCCCGATGGTGTTCAACTACTCCAGTGGCGAGGCGATCGAACTGGGCCGGGCGCTGCGGCTGCCGAACACCGCGCTGCGCCGCAAGCTCGTCGCCGAACAGCCCGAAGGCTGCGCCTGGGCCGGATGCGGACGCCCCGCCGTCCAAGCCGAAGCGCACCACATCGTCCCCTGGTGGGCAGGCGGCGAGACCAACGCCGACAACCTCGTTCTGCTGTGCCGCTTCCACCACGGCCGCATCCACACCCCCGGATGGAGCGTCCAGAAGACCGGACCGGGCAAGGCGGTCATCGTCCACCACGACGGCCACCAGGGAACCGATGCTTCCTGCGGGTGCGCTGACTGGCGCACCGATGCCGACATGGACGCCGACTTCCGAGACGATGTCGCCAATGTCTTCCCGACCGGCCTCTACCCCGATGAGTGGGGACCGAACCTGAAAGACGATCTCAACACCGCCGCCGAAGCGATCGAATACGAACGCATCGAAGCGGAGATCCGAGCGGCCCGCGCGAAGCTCCGAGCGGACTTCACGACACCGGCACCCCGGCCGGAGATTGCGACTCCCACGCCACCGGCCGAATCGAAGCGAACTCGCGAATCGGTAGGAGTCGCACCGGACTACGGACCGGCGCCGTTCTTACTTCGCCCGCTGCGGGGAGGCCGTGGCGGGGAAGGAGCCTCATAAACGGCCAGCTCGAAACCGGAGACCCGGTTCGAGCCCTTCTCCATGCCCGGAACCCGAACCGAACCACCAGCCCCCGAACCCGGCGCCAGGCGAGCCCCGATGCGACCTGGCACGGCCCCACCAGCCACCCGTACTCCGCTGCGCAAGCACCTCCAGTGCCGCCGGGCACGAGTCCCCGACCGCCTCCGTGCCGACCAAGCGACACCAGCCACCTGCCACCGCTTTTGTCGCTGATCCAGCGCAGAACGACCATCACTCTCGCCCGTTCCCGCCGATGCCCCCTCGGCCATTGCCGGGCTCATCGGGCCGCCCTGGAAGCTCCGGCCGGTCCGCGCTAGTCGAAGGCCTTGCCTTTGAGCAGCTCTCGGGCCATGACGATCCGCTGGATCTGGTTCGTCCCCTCATAGATCTGGGTGATCTTCGCGTCGCGCATCATGCGCTCGACCGGGAAGTCCTGCGTGTAGCCGTAGCCGCCGAGGACCTGCACCATGTCGGTGGTGACCTCCATCGCCGCGTCCGAGGCGAAGCACTTGGCCGCGGCCCCGAAGTAAGTGAGGTCGGCGTCGACGCGCTCGGACTTGGCCGCCGCGGCGTAGGTCAGTTCGCGTGCGGCGCTGATCTTCATGGCCGCGTCGGCGAGCATGAACTGGACGGCCTGGAACGAGGCGATCGGCTTGCCGAACTGCTCCCGCTCGGCCGCGTACGAGCGTGCGGCGTCGAGCGCCCCCTGGGCGATACCGAGCGCCTGCGCGGCGATGGTGACGCGGGTGTGGTCGAGCGTCCGCATCGCGAGGGAGAAGCCCTGTCCCTCCTCGCCGATGAGCCGGTCGGCGGGGAGGCGCACCGAGTCGAAGTAGACCTCGGCGGTCGGGGAGCCCTTGACGCCGAGCTTCTTCTCCGGGGCGCCGAAGGAGACGCCGGGGTCGGACTTCTCGACGACGAACGTCGAGATGCCGCGCGAACCGGCCTCGGGGTCGGTCTTGGCGAACACGGTGTAGTACTCGCTGACTCCGGCGTTGGTGATCCAGCGCTTGACGCCGTCGAGGACCCAGGAGTCGCCGTCGCGGACCGCGCGGGTCTTCATCGACGCGGCGTCCGATCCTGCCTCGGGCTCGGACAGGCAGTAGGAGAACATCGCCTCGCCGGAGGCCACCTTCCCCAGGTAGCGCTCCTTGGTCTCCTCGGAGGCGTCCAGCAGCAGCGGGAGCGTGCCGAGCTTGTTGACCGCCGGGATCAGCGACGAGGAGGCGCACGCGCGGGCGACCTCTTCGATGACGATGGCCGTGCCCAGCGCGTCGATCCCGGCGCCGCCGTACTTCACTGGGACGTGCGGCGCGTGCAGGTCGGCGGCCCGCAGCGCCTCGTAGGACGCCGAGGGGAACGACGCCGTGGCGTCGGCCTCGGCGGCGTGTGGCGCTACTCCCGCTTCGCACACATCACGCGTGGCAGACCGGATTTCGGAGTATTCTGCTGGCAGCTGGTAGGGGCTGAACCCGCTGGACATCGGTGGCTCCCGGCTGGATAGTCGACGGTGTTACTCGCGAGTAACGATGGGGCGAGTCTAACGCATCCACAATCGGACCGGTGATGAGGAACACCGCGAATTCGCCGACGTTTTCCCGCAACGCCATCGCGCGTTCACGCGTGGAGCAGAATATACGATGGCGCCTCCTCCGGCGTTCGCTTCGCCATAACTGCGGAGCCGCAACACGGCAGGTCCGTTACCAGCGAACCGGCCCGGACACTTACGACGAGCACAGACAGGGCACGTATTCGATGGCCAACGCGACGCAGACCCAACAGTCCTCGCAGAACACCACCACACGTCCCCGCATCTCCTTCCTCGGATGCGGCTACCTCGGCGCGACCTACTCCATCTGCTTCGCCGAGCTCGGCTACGAGGTCATCGGGTACGACGTCGACACCGCCAAGATCGAGGCCTTCGCCTCGGGAACCGTGCCCTTCCACGAGCCGGGGCTGCCCGAGCTACTCAAGAAGAACCTCGAGTCCGGGCGCCTGCGCTTCACCACCGACGTCCAGGACGTCGCCGACTTCGCCGACGTCCACTTCATCTGCGTCGGCACCCCGCAGCGACAGGGCGAGCACTCCGCCGACCTGTCCTACATCGAGGCCGCCGTCACCGACCTCTCGCGCCACCTGAGCCGCAAGTGCCTCATCGTCGGCAAGTCCACCGTCCCGGTCGGCACGGCCTCCTGGGTCCAGGAACTCGTCGACCGCCACGCCCCCGAAGGGCTCGGCGTCGAGGTCGGCTGGAGCCCGGAGTTCCTGCAGGAGTCGAACGCCATGCACGACGTCCTGCGCCCGAACCGCATCGTGTACGCGGCGCAGTCCGAGTGGGCCTCCAAGCTCCTGCGGGACGTGCACAAGGGCATCCTGGAGCTCGCGGCGGTCGAGGACCGCGAGGTGCCGGTCGTCGAGACCGACCTGGCCACCGCCGAACTGGTCAAGGTCGCCGCGAACGCGTTCCTGTCGACCAAGATCTCCTTCATCAACGCCATGGCCGACCTGTGCGAGGTCACCGGCGGCGACGTCACCGACCTGGCCCGCGCCATCGGCTACGACGCCCGCATCGGCAACAAGTTCCTGCGCGCCGGCATCGGCTTCGGCGGCGGCTGCCTGCCCAAGGACATCCGGGCCCTGGCCGCCCGCGCCGGCGAGCTCGGGGTCGGCGAGTCCTTCCGCTTCCTCGGCGAGATCGACCAGCTCAATTCGCGGCGCCGCAGCCACACCGTGCGGCTCGTGGCCGAACTCGTCGACCGGCCCATCGGACCGGCCGGCCCGAGCCTCTCGGGCGTGCGCGTCGCCTACCTCGGCGCCACGTTCAAGCCCGACACCGACGACATCCGCGACTCCCCCGCGCTCGCGATCGCACGCAAGCTGCGCCAGGCCCGCGCCGACGTCGTGGTCTACGACCCCGAGGGCCTCGACAACGCCAAGACCGCGGCACCCGAGCTCAGCTTCGTCAAGACCCTCGCCGAGGCCGTCGCCGACGCCGACGTGGTGTGCGCGATGGTGCCGTGGGAGGAGTTCCGCACGCTCGACCCGGAGGCACTGGGCCGCCAGGTGGCCCAGCGGCGCATCCTCGACGGCATGAACGCCTTCGACCCCGAGCAGTGGACCGCCAACGGCTGGAGCTACCGGGGCATCGGCCGCTGAGCGGCGGGTCCGAAAGCTCAGATATTCGCCTGGGGAGCGCTGGTCGTGATCCTCGTGAACGGCCACGCGTGCGGCGCGCGCTCGACGAGGCCGGCCGGCGGTTCGGGCAGCGTGCGCGGGGCATCGTGGCCCACCACGACGACCACCACCCGTCCGGATGCGGTGAACACCTCCGTGCGCACGGTCTCGCCGAGCCCGGCCACGCCTTCGGTGAGCACCCATTCGAGCAGTTCGCCGCCGAAGCCCGCTCGGGCCTTGGCCTCCCACATCAGCGTGTCCATGTCGTCTACTTTCCTTCGGGGTCCGACCCTTCAGAACCTAGCCCGTTCCAACGCCTGGCCTTCGCGCTGGGCAGACCGAACTGGTCGAGGACGCGCACCACGACGTGGTCGACGATGTCGTCGACGCTCTGCGGGTGGTTGTAGAACGCGGGAACCGGCGGCATGACGACCGCGCCCATGCGCGAGAGCGCCAGCAGGTTCTCCAGGTGGATGTCCGACAGCGGGCTCTCGCGGGCGACGAGGAGGAGCTTGCGCTTCTCCTTGAGGACCACGTCCGCGGCACGTCCGATGAGGCCCTCGGTATAGCCGGTGCGGATGCCCGCGACGGTCTTCATGCTGCACGGCGCGATGATCATGCCGTCGGTGCGGAACGAGCCCGAGGAGAGCGGCGCGGCCTGGTCGCCGTGGCCCCAGCTGTAGTCCGCCAGCTCGGCCAGCTCGGCGACGGTGCGGCCGGTCTCCAGCTTGAGCGTGGTGCGGGCCCACTTGCTGACGACCAGGTGCGTCTCGACGTCCGCGATCTCGTGCAGCGCTTCGAGCAGCCGGACCCCGAATACGGCCCCGGTGGCCCCGGTCATGCCGACGATCAACCTCATGCGAGACCTCCAGTCTCCCGACCACTGAACCGTAGATCCCCGAGCCTGTGCCGCGGCGGCGAGCCCGCCGTGAAGCGAGGTCACTCACGGCTCATGAAGAGCCGCAAGGGGTCATCGCAGGCTCGCCGGCATTCGCCGGCCGGGCAGGAGCGCGAGGAACGCCAGAGCGAGCAGCCCGAGCGACATCGCGGCCTGGACGGGCAGTGAGAGACCGAGCAGGCCGCCACCGCTGCCGCCGTTGGCATCCGGATCACGGACGCCGGGTTCGCCGGCGTCGCCGCCGCCGTCGGGGGACGTGCCGGTCGAGCCGTCGCCGTCGTCACCGTTGCCGTCGCCATCACCATTGCCGTTGCCGTTGCCGTTGCCGTTGCCGCCGCTGTCGCCGTCGTCGGCGTCGGGCGTGCCGTCGCCGTCGTAGTCGGGGGCGCCGGTCTCGGGCGGGAAGACCGGGTTGGTCTCGTCGACGTAGCTCCAGTCCACCTGGTCCGAGTCGTCATCGTGCGGAAGGAATGACAAAGCGCTCACCGCACCGAGGAAGGTCGCGGCGAGCACCAGACGCGGCAGCCGGTTCTTGCGCACAGGTACACCTTAGTTGCAATGCACCAGGGCCGCCCGCCTGTTGCCGGGGATTGATCGAACGGATTCCGTTGAAGGGCTTGCAAGGACGGGGGTCAAGCGCGGGCGGCCCGGAGGGTGCCCGCGACGACGGCGCCGATGAACGTCGCGGCGACGTACACGGCGAGCGCGGCGAAGGTCGCCGTGGCGACGACCGGCTCGGTCGCGAGCGAGGCCGCCGCCGCCGTCAGAGCGATGAGACCTCTGGCGGGCCAACCGAGTCCGAGGTCGCGGCGGCTGACCGGCGAGGCGGCCTTGTCGAGGCCCGCGGCGAGGTCGTAGAAGTAGAGGGCGACGACGCCCAGCAGTGCGAACAGGACCGGCCAGGACACTCCGGCGACGATCCCGGCGGCGGTGATGACACCGAGTTCGACCGCGCGCAGCCCGGCGGGGATGAGCCAGTCGAAGATGCCGTCGTGGTCGCTGCGGGCCGAGGCGAGCCCGGCCAGGACCGCGATGGCGGCGAGGATGAGCGGTGCCGCCTCGTAGCCGTCGGCGGCGCGCCACACGGCGACGCCCGTGGCGGCGACGGCGAACGCGGTCGAGATGACCGGCAGGTTCGAGAAGCGGTGCCGGTTGGCGGGCATGAGCCTGGCGAGGACGCCGTCGTCACGGTGGGCCGGCCGGTCGGGTCGGCGCAGCGCGGGGGTGCGGGCGGCGAAGGTGCGCAGCAGCCGCCCGGCGCTGGTGTAGGCGAGGGCTATGAGCTGCCAGGTCAGCAGGGCCGCGATGGCGATCTTGGGGCCGAAGGCGACGGCGGCGACGGCCAGCAGGAGCCAGCGTTCGCCGACGCCGGCGACGATGGTGCGCTTGGCCCAGTACAACGGTGACCGGTGGGCGCCCATGACCTGCTCCGAGGCCGAGCCGAGCCGATGCCCGAGGTGGGCGGCGCGTCCGACCGGCGGGGCGGTCTCGCGCTTGCGAGCCTGGCGGACGACGGCGGTGTCGAGCAGGACGGCGTACCAGGTGTCGGCGGTGTGCCTGACGGTCTGGGCGATCATGGCGGCGATGGCGATGCCCCAGGCCGCGGCGGTGGAGCCGTCGAGGGCGGCGCCGGCGGCGAGGCCGGCGTAGATCGCGTACTCCTTGCCGCGGTCGGCCATCATGTCGAGCCAGCCGCCGAAGGCGGAGAAGTTCTGGGTGTAGCGGGCGAGCTGGCCGTCGACGCAGTCGAACACGAAGCTGAGGTACATGAGGGCGGCGGCCAGGAGGTACCACCAGCCGGCCCCGGAGGCGAAGATCGCGGCGGCGCCCAGGGCGAGGGCGATCGAGACCCAGGTGATGGGCGTCGGCGCGAAGCCCAGGCGCGCGCAGAGCTTGACGAGCTTCGGGGTCCAGGAGGAGACGGCGTACGTGGCGAACAGGTCGTCGTCGTGTTTGACGGCGTTGCCGAGCCGCCAGGCGTCCATGTCGACGGCCTCGAACTCGGCGATCGTCGCGGCGGCTTCGTCGGCGTCGGCGACCTGGCGGTGCGCGAGCCCGGACGTGCGGTAGGCGTTGACGGGGATGGCGCGGGCGTGCAGGGCCGCCAGGACGGATTCGAAGGCGTCGCCCTGGGTTTCGGCGGGCCAGTGGCGGCGCAGGCGGCTCAGATGGGCGGCCGAGACCTTCGCGAGGCCGCCGAGTCGGGCCGGGCCGGGCCCGGGGCCGGTGATCAGGCCGCGTTCGACGCTCACGGGCGATGCGGCCGGGTCGTCGGTGCCGACCAGGACGCCCGAGCGCCGCGAGGAGTCGGACAGGACGGCGGCGACGGTGACCTGGGAGGCGACGAGGTCGGCGAAGGCGAGGTAGAGCGGGCCCTCGCCGGTGTAAGCGATCTCGCGGACGTGTTCGAGGTCGCGGGAGGGGTCGGCCGACTCGATCTGCTCTGCTTTGACGGTGAGTCCCGAACCGGGCCTGGTGAGCACGGTGATGTCCTCGCAGCCCGCCTCGCGGATCTGCTCGATCAACCGGTCGAGGACCGTGTCGTGTTCGGGTAGGTCGACAGAGCCGCCTGGAGCCGGCAGGATGACGGCTCGACTCACGAAGCCGCCTCGGCGGGCTGGCGGCCCGCTGCCTCCTCGGCTGCCTTCTTGGCGGCGGCCTGCTGCTTCTTCTTCTCGCTCTTGCGCTTGGCCTCGGCCTCTTCGGCCTCCTTGTACGAGGCGAGGGCCTCCGCGACGGTGCCGTCGGTGACCACGCGGCCGGTGTCGAGGAAGATGCCGCGCTCGCAGTACCGCTTGAGGTCACCCTCGGAGTGGGAGACGAACACGAGCGTACGGCCCTCGTCGAGCAGCCCGCGGATGACCCCGTGGCACTTCTTCTTGAAGGCCGCGTCGCCGACGGCGAGCGCTTCGTCGACCAGGAGGATCGGGTGCGGCAGCTGGGTGATGACACCGAAGCCGAGGCGCACCTTCATGCCCGAGGAGTAGTGCTTGACGGGCGTGTCGATGAAGTCCTCGAGCTCGGCGAAGTCGACGATCTCGTCGAACTTGGACCTGATCTCCTTGTTCGTCATGCCGTGGAGCGCGCCGACGAGGTTGACGTTCTCGCGGCCGGTCAGGTCGCCGGAGAAGCCGGCGGAGAGTGCGATGAGCGGCGCGACACGGCCCTCGCGGCGCACGTATCCCTCGTCGGGGATGAGCACGCCGGTGATCAGGCGCAGCAGTGTCGACTTGCCGGTGCCGTTGCGTCCGATGATGCCCACCGAGTCGCCGGGAAAGATGTCGAAGTTGACATGGCGCAGCGGCCAGAAGTCCTCGGCGGCAGCCCCCTGTTTATTGGCGGTGCGCCGGACGAACAGGTCCTTGACTCGGCCCTTCTTCTGCTTGCCTTTGGCGAAGCGGATTCCGAGGTCGCGAGCCTGGATGATCGGCTCCTCCATGAGGGCGGCCCTCCCAGAACAGGTGGTTTACACGGCGCGCCAATACTACCGCTCGTCCGGCCCTCACCGCCTCGGGCCGAGGCGAACGGCCCTGCGAGTCCGTTCTCAGCGGTTCTGTTCCTGTGCGGGAACCATGGCGCCCGCGTGCCGCCGCTCCGCGGCCAGGCGTTCGACCTCGATGGTGGCCAGGATGCGCCGGTAGGTGACTTCGGCGCGCTCAGCGGAGGCGCGCACTTCGACCCGGGCGCGGCGGGACTCGTGCCACGCCAGGGCCACCCCGGCGAGCGTGACCAGGCTCATCAGCAGTGACAGCGACGACACCAGGCGGGCGTCGCCGAAGAGGGCGGCGGCGAGGAGCGCCACGGCGGCGGCCAGCCCGGCGGCGCCTGCGGCGGCGACCTTCTTCGGGGAGGGCCGGCCTAGGCGGCGGTAGACCGCCCTGAGCATTGATTTCATCGGTAGAACACTTAACCCATCAGATCGGTCACGAGTTTGCGGTAGGAGTCGTGGCTGAAGCGCTCGCGCACGCGCTGCTGCGCGAGGGCGCTCTGGCCCAAGAAGCGCTCGAGGTCGGCATAGTAGCCGTCGACCAGGCCGATCACCTCGCCCGGTTCGCAGTACAGCGCCGCGTCGCCGAACGTCGCCTCGAAGCGCGGCGGCAGGACGACGACGCACCCGGCGGCGAGGGCCTCCAGCACGGCTCGGCCGAACGCCTCGTACTGCTTCGGGTGCGGGAAGTAGATCCAGAAATCGAGCTGGTATAGGAACGATTCGACGTCGGTCTCGTTGAAGCCGTAGCAGGTCCATTCGGTCGGCGCGGCGGCGCCGGTGAGGGCGCGGACGGTCTTGACGCCGCCCATGACGCGCACGTCCCAGCGGCCGTCACCGGGGTAGACCTTGAACAGGTCGTCCACGGTGGGCCATTTGGTCGCGTCGTCACGGGAGTGGCGGCCGACGACCGGCAGGACCGAGCGGAAACCGCTGCGGGCTGGAGCGATCGCCGCGTCCTCGAGGATGCCGGGCATGTCGAAGTCGGCCAGGCGCCCGGCGGTGAGCTCGGCGAGCGCCTCACGCACCTGCGGCCCCTGCGGGACCCACAGCGGTTCGACGCCGAACATGACGGTGGCGTTGGCGTGGCAGGCGTCGGGGATGTAGCGGATGTCCGAGCCGTCGCGTTCGGCCGGGGCCTGGTTGGCCAGGACGATCATGCGATTCGGCCGCACGCCGGAGCGCTCGCCGGAGCGGTACTGGAGGATCGGCGGGTAACGCAGGACCAGCAGATCGCATTCGACGTCGTCGGTGGGCAGGACCTGGTCGACTTCGCCGTCGTTGACCATCCGCTGGATCGCCTCGCACATGGGGCGGTCGTCGGTGGTCATGTGCCGCCACGATTCGAGGTGCATGACGGCGATGGCGTGGCCCTCGTCCCGGAGTGCCTTGATCTCCTCGATGGTGGACTTCTGAGGGCCGCCGAACGGTCGCCAGTCGAGGACGAATACGACGTCGAAGTGGCGTCGGCGCTGGTCACGAGCCGCGACGGCAGTGTGGTACGGGGCCCAGAACGGCCGGCGCGGCGGCCGCTTGGGCAAGTACGGGTCGGCCTGTCCCTCGGCGATCCGCTGGTGCCAGAGCGGGTAGGCGGACTGGTAGGCCCGCCGGGACGGGTGCTTCCAGCCGGGGCCGAACTCTTCGCGTGAGAGAGAGCCGGGCGCTTGGCGCATGAGCGTGTCGCGCCGGTCGAGGCGGCGCACGGCCGACTTGCCGAAGGCCGCCGCGACGCGATGCAGGAACTCGGTGTCGGCGCCCTTGCGGACCTCGTCGTAGTAGCCGATGCGGTCGAGGACGCCCCGGCGGAACATCATGGACGCCGTCGACGCGGTCGTCAGGACCCGGCCCGGCCGGGTGACGGTGAGGTCTTCGCCGAAGAGGAAGGCCTCGGAGTAGGTGAGCTGGAGTTCCGGATCGGCCAGGAGCGGGGCGATCGAGTTCGCCAGGCGGTCGGGCACGGCCCAGTCGTCGGAGTCGAGGCCGGTGAGGAACTCGCCGGTGGCGGCGTCGAAGGCGGTGTTCCGGGCGGCGAAGGTGCCGCCGTTGGCTTCCTTCCTGATCACGCGGACCCTGTCGTCGAGCGCGGCGACCTCGTCGAGGATCGGGCCGTACTCCGGGCCGGAGGCGTCGTCGACGACCAGGATCTCCAGGTTCGCCCACGTGCCGGCCAGCAGGGACTCGACGGCGGTGCGCAGTGCGCGGTCGGGCCGGTAGGCGGTCATGACCACCGAGATCTTGGGCCCGCCGGGGACGGCCGGCCCGGCGTCGGCGCGGAGCCGGTCGAACCAGGGCAGGCTCGCGTCGGGGTCGAGTCGGAGCCGCCGCTGGCCGCACAGCCGACCGAGCCGCTTGATCCAGGCGCCTTCGTCGCCGCCGCGGTCGGGGTGGGCCAGGTCGGCCTCGAGGGCGCCGCGCTCGAGCTCGGGCATCGCCTTGTAGCGGCGCAGCAGGGCCCGCATCCGCTCGGTCTCACCGAGCGACCACGCCAGCTGGGCGTGCACGGCCTGGTGGCGGGCGGAGACGCGCTTGGGCCCGCCGAGGCGCAGCGCCAGGTCGAACAGGGCGAGCGCGTCGCGGCGGTCGTCCTCGCCGCCGAACTGAAGGCCGACGACGCGGGCGAGCTCGCACAGCGCTTCGGGATCGATCTCGTTTCCCGCCGGCTCACCCGCGCGTGCGGCCTCGAGCAGCGCGGGGAGCGTCAGCGTCCGGCAGGCCGCCCTGGCGAGCAGATGCCGCGCGCCCGGAGAGCGAGTCCGCAGGGCCGTCGCCCCCATCGTCCCGGGTCGACGAGTCGCCGCTCGCGCCAAGTGGTCGTCGGTCAACCGCGGCGGGTACAGCTCGGTCTCGTCGTCAACGTTCATCTATTTCGTCGTCTCCAGGTCGAGGTCCACATGATCGTTGCCCCTGAATTCACAAAGTATGTGAATATGATTTAAACAATTGTCCGCGCGCGAGTAAACAACGGTTGAACAGGCACGCCGGTCAATGCCTCAGATCGCGAGCGGGATATCGTAAGCCCGAAATGAACGACTCACCGAAACGCCCTCGCATCGTCCGCAATGACTATAGGGCCCTGCGTCCGCCGAAAGCGGCGGACTGGCAGCCGAGCCTCGCGGTGAGCGTGGTCATACCGGCCTACGCGAGCCAGGAGAAACTCGACCTGACCCTCGCCGCACTCGCCGCCCAAACGTACCCGCCGGAACTCATGGAAGTCGTCGTCGTCGACGACAACTCCGCTCCCGCGCTCAGGCTTCCCGAACTGCGGCCCGAACACACCCGGCTCGTCGTCACCTCGAACGACTCCTGGGGTTCGGCCCACGCGGTGAACACCGGCGTCGACCACGCCGACGGGCAGGTCGTCCTGCGACTGGACGCCGACATGGTGGCCTGGCGCGACCACGTCGAGGCCCAGATGCGCTGGCACCACGCCGCCGACTACCTCGCCGTCCTCGGCCACAAGCGCTTCGTCGACTGGTCGGAGGGGGTGCTGACCCCCGAGCAGGTCCACGAGAAGATCGTCTGCGGCGAGGGCGACGCGCTGTTCGAGATCGAGTCCTCGCGCCCGCACTGGATCGAGCGCGTCATCGACGACACCGAGGGCCTCACCGTCCACCGCCCCGACAACTACCGGGTGTTCATCGGCGCCACCGGCTCGCTTCACCGCGACTTCTTCAAGACCGTCGGCGGCCTGACCACCGAGCTGCGCCTCGGCAGCGACACCGAGTTCGCCTACCGGCTCGCGCAGTCCGGGGCCGTGTTCGTGCCGGAGCAGACCTCCTCGGCCTGGCACCTGGGCTTCCCCCAGATGCAGGAGAAGGAGGACGAGGGCCGCACGCAGCGCCTGCCTTACATCGCCCAGCGCGTCCCGCTGCACGGTATGCGCCGCAGCGCCCCGCCGCGCGCCTGGCGCGTGCCCCACGTCGACATCGTCATCCGGACCGGCGACGCCACCGTCGCCGACATCGACGCCGCCGTCGCCCCCGTCCTGGCGGGCACCGATGCCGATGTGCGCATCACCCTGGTCACCGGCCAGGCCCCGCCGAGGCACGACCGCGAGGCGATCCTCTCCGGCGAGGGCGCCCAGCTGCGCCTCGTCGAGGAGATGTACGCGGCTGAGTCGCGCGTGCGCATCGCCACCGAAGCGCCCGAGTCCGACCCGGCGGTCCCCTACCGGCTCCTGCTGCCCGGGCCGGTCCCGCTGCGCACCGACAGCGTCACCAGACTGCTCGCCACCGCGCGGCGCGAGAACGCCGGACTGGTCCTGGCCGAGCTGCGCGGTTCGGCCCCGGCACGCCTCGAGCGGACCGCGGCCTTCGCCCGCGCCCGCCACATCGCGCCCGGCGAGGACACGGACAGGATCGTCGCCGGCATCTGGGGCGCGGCCGCGCACAAGGGCCTGGACGCCCGCGAGCCGGGCAACACCGCCTTCGCCCCCCTCCCGGCCGACCCGGCGCGGCGCCTCGCCCGCCGGTTGCTGAACGCCCGCCAGCGCGCCCGGCTGCGCGCCCTTTTGAAGCGATAGGAGGCCGACATGGCCGGTCCGAGCATCCGCGGCAACGACTACGGGACGCTCCAGCGCCCCGTCGGCGAGTGGGAGCCGCATCTGAGCGTCAGCGTCGTCATCCCCGCCCACGGACGACAGGAGCGGCTCGACGTGGTGCTCGCCGCGCTCGCCGCTCAGACCTACCCCGAAGCGCTGCTCGAGGTCGTCGTCGTGGACGACGGCTCCACCCCGGCGCTCCGGCTCCCCGAGCTGCGCCCGGCCAACGCGAAGATCGTGCCGCCGCTCTCGGGCGGGTGGGCCTCGGCCCACGCCACGAACTCCGGGGTCGAACACAGCGACGGCGACGTGGTCTTGCGACTGGACTCGGACATGCTCGCCTTCGACGACCACGTCGAGTCGCAGATGCGCTGGCACCACGCCGCCGACTACCTCGCCGTCCTCGGCCACAAGCGCTTCGTCGCCTACGAGGACGGGGACCTGGAGCCACGGGCGGTCTTCGAGCGGGTGCGGGCCGGGAAGTCCGCCGAACTGTTCGACCACGAGGCCTCCGAGCCGCAGTGGATCGAGGCGATCATCGAGCGCACCGACGGGCTCAAGGACGCCGACCACCGGGCCTTCCGCGTCCTCGTCGGCGCCTCCTTCTCGGTGCCCAGGACGCTCTACATGACCTCGGGCGGGATGGACGCCGAGGTGATCCTCGGCTCGGACACGGTCTTCGGCTACCGGCTCCACCAGGCCGGGGCCGCCTTCGTGCCCGACGGCGACTCCTCGTCATGGCATCTGGGGCCGCGCCAGATCAGCGCGCGCGGCGACCTCGCCAAGCGCTACCGCAGGCCGCACATCGCCAACCGCGTCCCCGAACTCGACGTCAAGCGGCCGAGGGCGCGGCGCTGCTGGGACACGCCGCTGGCCGACATCGTCGTCGAAGCGGATCCGGGCGCTGAGGCCTGTGTCGACAAGATCCTCGAAGGCACCGTCCCGGACGTGCGGGTGACGCTGCTCGGCGAGTGGCCGAAGCCGCTGCCCGAGCGTCACGCGCCGTTGGACGACCCGGACCTGGACTCGCGCCTGCTGCAGGAGTCCTTCCGCGGCGAGCCGCGGGTGCGGTTCGCCGGCGAGGTCGAGCTCGACCCTGCCGTGCCCTACAGCGTCCTGCTGCCCGCCGCGGTGAAGCCGCGCGCCGGGGCCGTCGCCGCGCTCATCGCGCAGGCGAACGAGCACCGGCTCGGTCGGCTCGAGATCGAGCTGCCGGAGGGGACGGCGCGTTTGGAGCGCACCGCCGCAGCCGCGCGCGCGGCGCATCTGGGCGTGGACATCGCCGATGTGTGGGGCGCCGAGCGCGTCACCGAGGGGCCGCTGGTGGCCATGCTGCGGGGCGTCGGGCCCTCAGGAGCCGGTGGTGGTGCCGGCCGATCGGGCGACGGGCTGGGCCGCAGGGCTCGGCGCGTCGTTCGTCGCGTCATCGGGCGCGGTTGAGACCGGGGCGCGGCCCTTGAAGCGCCGCTTGAGGGTCAGCGCCACGCGGTAGACCTTCCGTAGGGCCTCGTAGCCGAGGTAGGCGCGGGCGGCCAGGAGCCGTTGCTTGAGGCCATTGACACCGCCAGCGGGACGCCAGGCGTCCGGGCCGGGGTGGTAGTGCCGGTACAGCTCCGAGGTGTGGGCGAAGAACTCGCGGCGTTTCTTGGGGTCGACGCGCTCGGTGTTGCCGATGACGAGCAGCAGGTGCCAGACCATGTGGTTGAACAGGGCGACGCGCACGCCCTGGTCTTGGACGCCTTCAAAGTCGTCCCACACGCGGTGCCATTGGGTGAACACGTCGAAGTGGCGGTCGTCGCGGGTGCGGGTGATCGACGAGCCGGCTCGCTGGATCCACTGGTAGCAGCACTCGGTCACGACCGCCATGCGCTTGGCGCGGCGGAACAGCCCGTAGGTCCACGGGATGTCGGTGTACCAGCCCGATGGGAAGTCGAGGTCGATCGCGGTGAGGAACTCGCGGCGGGAGACCTTCGTCCACGGGGTGTGGGTGTAGTCGACGATCTGGGGCCATTCCTCGAGCGTGAAGCCCGTGGGGTCGACCGGGCACCGCTCGGCGAGGTCGCCGAGCTCACCGACTTCGACCGCGCCGGTGTCGCGGACCTTCTCGTGCTGGACGAGGACGACGTCGGGGCGCTCCTCGTCGGCGGTGAGCGCGGTGATGACGCGGTCGACCGCGCCGGGCTTGAGTTCGTCGTCGGCGTCCACGAACCACACGTACTCGCCGGTGGCGTGCGTCAGGCCGTAGTTGCGGGCCGGGCCGGAGCCGGCGTTCTCGGGTGTGGACACCACGCGGACGCGCCGGTCGCGCTGGGCATAGCGATCGGCGATGGCCCGTGATCCGTCGGGCGAGCAGTCGTCGGCGAGGACGATCTCGAGCTGCTCTCCACCGCCACCGACGATCGAGTCGAGGCACCCAGCGAGGTAATCCTCGGCTCGGTAGACGGGGATGACAATGCTCAATGAGGGCATGCAGCGATACTAACCCCGCGCAGTCTCCGGCATCGTCTGCGCAATGCGCCCGAGGTCACCGTGTCGAAACCGTATTCCGGCATGTGAACGGGCGAATATCGGGGATGCCGGAAGCGACGGTCGCGACACGCCGGGAACATCGAACCGCGGGTGAATATTTGTCAATAGAAAGGTGAACAGACGGTTCAATTGATCATTACCTTGCGAGCGAATGACCGAACGGTGAACGCCAAGGGAACACCGATCGTCGTTCGCCCTGCTCAGCGTCCCGAAACGCGTTATTGCTAATCTCGGAACCCGAATCTTCGACTACACCCCGCCCAGAAACGCAAAGGACTCCACTGTGGCATCGAATGAGAACGCGGGCGAGACGCGGATCGATCTCGTCGTCGTCGGGCAGGGCTATGTCGGCCTGCCGCTCGCGCAGGCGGCGAGCGCCAAGGGGCTCACCGTCGTCGGGCTCGACCGCTCGCAGCGCGTCGTCGACGCCCTGAACGCCGGTGTCAGCCACATCGACGACATCGCCGACGAGGAGCTCGCCGCGATGCTCGACCAGGGCTACAGCGCCACCACCGACGCGTCGGTCCAAGCCCGTGCGAAGGCGATCGTCATCTGCGTGCCGACGCCGCTGTCCGAGGCCGGCGGTCCGGACCTGGCGGCCGTCACCGGCGCGGCCCAGTCGGCGGGCGACCATCTCATGCCGGGCACCCTCGTGGTCCTGGAGTCGACCACCTACCCCGGCACCACCGAGGAGGTCGTCGCCCCGATCCTGGAGAAGAACGGCCTCAAGGCCGGCGAGGACTTCCACCTCGCCTTCTCCCCCGAGCGCGTCGATCCCGGCAACCCGGTCTACGGGATCGTGAACACTCCGAAGGTCGTCGGCGGCCTCACGCCCGAGTGCACCGCCACCGCCTCGGCGCTGTACGGCCAGTTCATCGAGACCGTCGTGGAGGCCAAGGGCACCCGCGAGGCCGAGATGGCGAAGCTGCTGGAGAACACCTACCGCCACGTCAACATCGCCCTGGTCAACGAGATGGCGGTCTTCTGCCGCGAGCTCGGCGTCGACCTGTGGGACGCGATCGGCCTGGCCAAGACCAAGCCGTTCGGCTACCAGGCGTTCTACCCCGGCCCCGGTGTCGGCGGGCACTGCATCCCGATCGACCCGAACTACCTGTCCTACAAGGTCCGCACACTCGGCTACCCGTTCCGCTTCGTCGAGCTCGCCCAGGAGATCAACAACCGGATGCCCGAGTACGTGGTCAACCGGGCGATGGCGCGCCTGAACGCGAACGGCCTGGCGCTGTCGCGCTCCCGCGTGGTGCTCCTGGGCGTCACCTACAAGCCCGACATCGCCGACCAGCGCGAGTCGCCGTCCGAGCCGGTGGCGAAGAAGCTCATCGACGCCGGCGCCGAGGTGGTCTACCACGACCCGCACGTCGAGTCGTGGACCGTGGCCGGCCGCGAGGTGGAGCGGGTGGAGGACCTGGGCTCGGCGAAGGCCGACCTGGTGATCCTCTTGACCAACCACAGCGAGTACACCGCCGAGGCGCTCCCCGAGGGCACCGCGGTGCTCGACACGCGCGGTGCGCTGCGCGGCGCCGAGGGCGTCGAGACGCTCTAGTTCACGCCGAAGCGGG
>NZ_BAAHCB010000005.1:426777-435878 GCF_054776215.1 Glycomyces tarimensis | reverse complement strand
GCCCTGCGGCCCGCGGCGCTTCGCCGTTCCCCGGTTTCCTATGCGGGCGCTAGGCGACGGCGCGGGCGAACTTGCGGCTCGCCCAGATGACGAGGAGGACGCCCAGTCCTCCGATGAAGAGCGTGGCCTGCCAGATGAAGTGGGACTGCAGATCGCCGGCGAACAGCGCGCGGGCGGCCTCGACGGCGTAGTAGAACGGGTTGAAGTCGGCCACGTTCTGGAGCCAGCCGGGGGCCAGCGCCATCGGCAGCATGATGCCCGAGAGCAGCATGACCGGCTGGACGACCGTGTTGAGCACCGGAGCGAGCGTGTCCTCGCTCTTGAGCACGATCGCGACGCCGTAGGACAGGGCGCCGAGCATGAACGAGGTCAGGATGATGATCCCGAACATGAGGAACACGCCGGGCCAGTAGATCGACAGGCCGCCGACCGGGGCGGCCAGCAGCACCAGGATGAGCGCCTGGAACAGCGTGGTGGTGACGGTCGCGAGCGTGCGTCCGATGAGGAGCGCGACGCGGCTGACGGGCGTCACCCGCATGCGTTCGATGACGCCTTGGCGCAGCTCGGCGATGAGGCCGAAGCCGACGAAGGTGGACCCGAACAGGGCCATCATGATGATCAGACCGGGGACGAACGTCTCCATCGCACCGGATTCGAAGCCCGGCGAGCCGTCGAGCGAGTTCAGCAGCGGGGCGAAGAAGACGAGGAAGTACAGCGGCTGGATCAGCATGACGACGAGCCAGACGGGCTGCTTGATGTTGAGCTTCATGGCCCGTGAGTAGACGAGCCAGATGTCGCGGAGGGCTTTCATGAGGCGGTCTCCTCTTCACGGAGCGAGCGGCCGGTCTGCTTCAGGAACACGTCGTCGAGACTGGGCCGGTGCAGCTCGATGGACGCGGCGACGATCCCGGCGGCGTCGAGGTCGCGCAGCAGCGCGGGGAGCGCCGTGGAGCCGTCGTCGACGTACAGGCGCAGGATCGCGATGCCGGTGGCGGGGTCGGGGTCGCCGGCCTCGACCTCGCGGACGAAGTCCTTGGAGCCGAACAGGCGCCGGGCTTCTTCGGTCTTGCCCTGGACGCCGATCGCGACGACGTCGCCGGCGACCTCCTTCTTGAGCGCCAACGGGGTGCCCTCGGTGACGATCTCGCCGTGGTCGATGATCGCGAGCCGGTCGCACAGGGCGTCGGCCTCGTCGAGGTAGTGGGTGGTCAGGAAGACCGCGGTGCCGCGTTCGCGCAACGCGCGGACCTCGTCCCACATGTGGGCGCGCGACTGGGGGTCGAGCCCGGTGGTGGGCTCGTCGAGGAAGAGCAGCTTGGGCTCGTGCATGATGCCGAGTGCGATGTCGAGTCGGCGTTTCTGGCCGCCGGAGTACGTCTTGATGTTGCGGTCGGCGAACTCGCTGAGCTGGAAGGCCCCCAGGACGACCTCGGCGCGGGCCGTGGCCTCCTTCTTGGGCATGCCGTAGAGGCGGCCCTGCATGACCAGCTCGTCGCGGGCGGTCACCTCGCCCCAGGTGCCGCCCTCCTGGCCGACGTAGCCGATGTCGCGGCGCACGGCGGCCTGCTCGGAGGCGAGGTCGTGGCCGCAGACGGTGGCGCGGCCCTCGGTGGGCTCGATGAGGGTGGAGAGCATCCGCATCGTCGTGGTCTTGCCGGCGCCGTTGGGTCCGAGGAGGCCGAAGATCTCCCCTTCCTTCACGGAGAGGTCGACGCCGCGGACGGCGTCGACCTCCTTGCCGCGGGACTTGAAGGTCTTCTTCAGCCCCTTGGTCTCAATGAGCATGGGTACCTCACGGGTGGGTTTCCGCACGGCCCGGGCAGGGCCGTGTTCCTTGTTCAACTTTGACTATAAGTGAGCCGTCGTGACGACTGTGACCTGGTACCCGTATAGCTGCGAGATTAGTCAACGCTATAATATGGGCGCCATGTGGAAGACACGACTGCTCGTCCTCGGCCTGGTCCGCTGGCTCGGTCCCGTCCACGGCTACCTGGTGCGCCGCGAGATCGACTCCTGGCGGATGCCGGGCGTCACCGAGGTGGGCGCGGGGTCGATCTACCACGCGCTCAAGAAGCTCACCGCCGACGGACTGATCGAGGTCGTCACCACCGAGTCGGTCGACGACCGTCCGGCTCGGACAACGTATCGGATCACTGTGACAGGCGAAACCGAATTCCAGCGGGAGCTGCGCGAACACCTGTGGGACGTGAGCGCCGCGGAGGATCCGTTCCAGACCGCCTGGGGCTTCGCCGCCGTGCTCAGCCGCACCGAGAACGTGGCGATGCTGCGCGCGCGGGCCGAAATCCTGTACTCGCGCATCGACGCGGTGACGGCGCTGCTCGCCGCGACGACCGCGGAGTTCAAGGGCGACCACGAGCAGGCGTTCATGCCCGCACATGTCAGGGCCATGCTCAAGCGGCAGGCGGACCTGTGGAACGTCGACGCCGAGTGGTGCGAGACCACGGCCGAGCGGATCGAGACCGGCGAGCTCGACTTGGGCTCCGATCTCGGCCCCGAGGAGGCCGCCACCTGGCGCGAGACGATCGACTCCGAGCGGTTCGAGGCCGCGGTGCACCAATGGCAGAGCACCTTCAAGTAATCGCTCACCTTAACGAGCGTTCGATACATCACCTCAAAAATTCCACAAAAAGAACTGTTGAGTTTCAACAAAAATCGTCCGCTTTGCCCGAGTTTCGAGGCAAGCTGCGGTGCTCCGACTCATCAGGCTCCGAGACCGGAGCATTACACTGCGGGACGTGCGCAAGGTATTGATCGCCAACCGCGGCGAAATAGCGGTGAGAGTCATCCGGGCCTGCCGTGATGCGGGCTTCGAGTCCGTCGCCGTCTACGCCGACGGCGATCGCGACGCTCCACACACGCTCTTGGCGGACGAGGCCTTCGCCCTCGACGGCCTGAGTGCCACCGACACCTATCTGCGTATCGACAAGCTCATCCGCGTCGCCCAGCGCAGCGAGGCCGACGCCGTCCACCCGGGCTACGGCTTCCTCTCGGAGAACGCCGAATTCGCGCAGGCCGTCATCGACGCCGGGATCACCTGGATCGGTCCGACCCCGCAGTCGATTCGCGACCTCGGCGACAAGGTCACCGCTCGCCATCTGGCCATGCGTGCGAACGTGCCGCTGGTGCCCGGCACCAAGGAGCCGGCCGCGGACGCCTCGGAGATCCTCGCCTTCGCCGACGAGCACGGGCTCCCCGTCGCGATCAAGGCCGCCTTCGGCGGCGGCGGGCGCGGCCTCAAGGTCGCCCGCGAGCGCGACGAGATCCCGGACCTGTTCGACTCGGCCGTCCGCGAGGCCGAGGCCGCGTTCGGGCGCGGCGAATGCTTCGTCGAGCGCTACCTCGACCGCCCCCGTCACGTCGAGGCGCAGGTCCTGGCCGACACCCACGGCAACGTGGTCGTCGTCGGCACCCGCGACTGCTCCCTCCAGCGCCGCCACCAGAAGCTCGTCGAAGAAGCCCCCGCGCCGTTCCTCAGCGACGAGCAGCGCGCCACGATCCACAGCGCCGCCAAGGCGATCTGCCGGGAGGCGGACTACCACGGCGCCGGCACCGTCGAGTTCCTCGTCGGCACCGACGGCACCATCTCCTTCCTCGAGGTGAATACCCGCCTCCAGGTCGAGCACCCCGTCTCCGAGGAGACCAGCGGCATCGACCTGGTGCGCGAGCAGTTCCGCATCGCCTCCGGCGAGACCCTCGACATCACCGAGGACCCCGAGCCGCGCGGCCACTCCATCGAGTTCCGCATCAACGGCGAAGACCCCGGGCGCGGCTTCCTGCCGGCCCCCGGCACGGTCACCAAACTGAAGCTGCCCTCCGGCCCGGGCGTGCGCGTCGACACCGGCATCGAGGAGGGCACCGTCATCGACGGGAACTTCGACTCGCTGCTCGCCAAGGTCATCGTCACCGGCGCCACCCGCGCCGAGGCCCTCCAGCGCTCGCGGCGCGCCCTCGCCGAGATGGAGGTCGAGGGCATGGCGACGGTCCTGCCGTTCCACCGCGCCGTGCTCGACGACCCGGCCTTCGCCGAGGACTTCACCGTCCACACCCGCTGGATCGAGACCGAGTGGGACAACACGCTCGAACCGTTCGACGCCGCCGCGGGCGTCGGCGAGGTCGCCGAGGAGCGCACCAGCCTCGTCGTCGAGGTCGGCGGCAAGCGCCTCGAGGTGAGCGTCCCGGCGGGACTGCTGAGCCCGGGCGCCTCCTCCAAACCGCGCAAGCGGGGACCGAAGAAGAAGTCCGACTCCGGCGCGGCCGTCGGTGGCGACAGCCTCCCCTCGCCGATGCAGGGCACCATCGTCAAGGTCGCCGTCGCGAACGGCGACAGCGTCGTCAAGGGAGACCCGATCGTGGTGCTGGAGGCGATGAAGATGGAGCAGCCGATCGCGGCGCACAAGTCCGGCACCGTGGCCGGCCTCGACGTCGCCATCGGCGACGTCGTGTCCGCCGGCGCGCCGATTTGTCAGATCACGGACTTACGGCCGACACACCTCCGAGAGACAATGGAAGTCGCTGTGCGTAGCACCACAAGCGCTGCGGCGGCCGACGCGAACCAGTTAGAGTGCTCTGCGGCGGAGACGCCGCGAGCACCCGAGGGGGCCCATCACCATGCGTTTCATCGACGAACAGCCCGGTCACGACCTCACCTACTCGGACGTCTTCATGGTCCCCAACCGGTCGGCGGTCACCTCGCGCCTCGACGTGGACCTGGCGACCGCCGACGGCACCGGCAACACCGTCCCGATCATCGCCGCGAACATGACGGCCGTGTCGGGCCGGCGCATGGCCGAGACGCTGGCGCGCCGCGGCGGGATCGCGGTCATCCCCCAGGACATCCCGGTCGACGTCGTGGCCGACGTCATCGCCAAGGTCAAGTCCCGGCCGCTCGACTGCGACACGGCCCTGACGCTGCCGCCGACCGCCACGGTCGCCGAGGCCATCGCGCTGTTCCCCAAGCGCGCCCACGGCGCGGTCATCGTCATCGACTCCGAGAACCGACCGCTCGGCGTGGTCACTCAGGCCGACTGCCGCGGCGTCGACCAGTTCACGCAGCTCGAGCAGGTCGCCTCCGACCGCCTCGTCACGCTGCCGCAGGGCCTGACCGACGCCGAGGCCTTCCAGATCCTCGAAGAGGCCAACGTCAAGCTCGCGCCGGTCGTCAACGACACCGGCCGCCTCCACGGGGTCCTCACCAAGCCCGGGGCGCTGCGCAACACGCTCTACACGCCGAACACCGACGCCCGCGGAAGCCTGCGCGTCGCCGTCGCCATCGGCATCAACGGCGACGTCACCGGCAAGGTCGGCGCACTCGTCGAGGCCGGGGCCGACCTGATCGTGGTCGACACCGCGCACGGGCACCAGGAGAAGATGCTCGACGCGCTCAAACTCGCGCGCAAGGCCGCCCCGAACACGCCGATCGCCGCCGGCAACGTCGTCACCGCCGACGGCACCACCGACCTCATCGACGCGGGCGCGGACATCGTGAAGGTCGGCGTGGGCCCCGGCGCGATGTGCACCACCAGGATGATGACCGGCGTGGGGCGCCCGCAGTTCTCGGCGGTGCTCGAGTGCGCCGCCACGGCGCGGCGCTTCGGCAAGCACGTGTGGGCCGACGGCGGCGTCCGCCACCCGAGGGACGTCGCGCTCGCGCTCGCGGCCGGCGCCTCGAACGTCATGATCGGCTCCTGGTTCGCCGGGACGCACGAATCGCCCGGCGACATGCACTACGACGCCGACGGCAAGCCGTACAAGGAGTCCTACGGGATGGCCTCGGCGCGCGCGGTCAAGGCCCGCAGCTCCACCGATTCGGCGTTCGATCAGGCCCGCAAGGCCCTGTTCGAGGAGGGCATCTCCTCGGGCCGGATGTACCTGGACCAGCGGCGCCCCGGCGTGGAGGACCTGCTCGACTCGATCGTGGCGGGCGTGCGATCGTCGGCCACTTACGCGGGAGCGACGAACCTGGCCGAGTTCCGCGAGCGCGCGGCGGTCGGCGTCCAGTCGGCGGCGGGCTACACCGAGGGCGCGCCGGTCCCGCGCAGCTGGTAAGCGACCCGCTTCGCGCGCGAGCAGCGCGGCCTGGACGCGGTTGCCGCATTCGAGCTTGGCGAGGATGCGGCTGACGTAGGTCTTCACCGTGGCCTCGCTCATGTGGGCGCGGCGCGCGATCTCGGCGTTCGACAGCCCCTCGGCCAGCAGCGCCAGGACTTCCCGTTCGCGCTCGGCCAGACGCCCGAGCCGCTCGACGGCGTCGCGGCGCCTCGGCACCGATTCGGGCGCGACCATGCCCAGGACCAGCCTCGTGACGGCCGGCGACAGGTAGGCCTCGCCGTCGTGGACGGCGCGCACGGCGCGGATGAGCTCCTCGGGGGCGCAGGTCTTCAGCACGAAGCCGGCCGCGCCGTTGTGCACGGCCGCGAGCACGTTCGCCTGGTCGCCGAAGGAGGTCAGCACGAGCGTGCGGGTGCGGTCGCCGAGCCGCTCGAGCACCTCCAAGCCGCCGAGCCCGGGCATGTTGAGGTCGATGAGCGCGACGTCAGGGCGGTGGCGCCCGGCCTCGGCCACGGCATCGCGTCCGTTGTGGGCGGTCGCGGCGACGGCGATGTCCCCGGCGGATTCGAGGACGGTGCGCACGCCCTCGACGACGAGCGGTTCGTCGTCGGCGACGAGGACCCGGATCACGGCTGCGGTCCCGCGACCACGCTGATCGGGAGCATCGCCAGCAGCACGACGAGCGTCGCGGCCCCGGCCAGCGCCGCCGGGCGCAGCCGCCCGGGCTCCTTGAGCGGCAGCATGGCGCCCAGCGCGAACTCGCCGTGCTCGGCGCGGACGTCGAGGAGCCCGCCCGCCGCCTCGACCCGCTCGCGCACTCCGATGAGGCCGAAGCCGCCCCTCGCGTCGGACCCGGTGCCGACCGGATTGGACACCGAGACGAGCAGGGCGTCGTCCTCCCAGGTGACCGACACCCGCACCGGCCGGCCCGTGGCGTGTTTGGACGCGTTGGCGAGCCCTTCCTCGATGACGCCGTAGGCGGCGCGTCCCGCGGGCGGCGGCAGCGCGGACGGCGTGCCCCGCTGGAGCAGCTCGACCTCGTTTCCGGCCCGCCGCGACTCGGCGACCAGAGCGGTGACGGCGGTCAGGTCCCGCGCGGCCCCGTCCGTCTCGTCGCGGAGCACCCCGACGAGCTCGTGCAGCTCGTCCGAGGCGGAGCGCACGGCGTCGCCGAGGAGCCGGACCGCCTTCGCGGTCTCGGGGTCGCGAGCCGACACCTCGAGCGCCCCGGCCTGGACGGCGGCGAGGCCGAGCCGCCTGCCGAGGCTGTCGTGCATGTCGCGGGCGATGCGCAGCCGCTCGCGCTGGACGGCGGCCTCGCGCTCGCGGGCGGTGCGCCGGTACAGCTGCCACAGTGCGATGCCGACCGCCAGCCAGATGAGGAGCATGCTCATGCCGCCAGGGTACGGGTCCGCTTTCGTCGCTCCGATCGGCGACTTTCGGCGACTGTCGGGTCCTCGACGCGCTTCCTACGGTTGCATCGTGATCGAAGTGAGCGAGTTGACCAAGCACTATCGCGGGAAGGCGGCCGTGGACGACCTGTCGTTCACGGTCCGGCCGGGCCGCGTGACGGGCTTCCTCGGGCCGAACGGCGCGGGCAAATCCACGACCATCCGGATGATCCTCGGCCTCGACCGGCCGACGAGCGGGCGTGCCCTCATCGACGGCCGGCCGTACGCCGAGCTGCCACGGCCGTTGACGCGGGTGGGCGCGCTGATGGAGGCCGGCGCGGCGCATCCGGCGCGCAGCGCCTACCACCACCTGCTGTGGCTCGCCAAGAGCAACGGCATCGCCGCCTCCCGCGTCGGCGAGGTCTTGGAGGAGACGGGCCTGGCCGAGGTCGCCTCGAAGCGGTCCCGCACCTTCTCGCTCGGCATGGGCCAGCGGCTCGGCGTCGCGGCGGCCCTGCTCGGCGACCCGCAGGTGCTCATCCTCGACGAGCCGGTGAACGGCCTCGACCCCGAAGGGGTCATCTGGATCCGGAACCTCGTCAAGCGGCTGGCCGCCGAGGACCGCACGGTGCTGGTGTCGAGCCACCTGATGGCGGAGATGGCGCTGACCGCCGACCATCTGGTGGTGATCGGCCGCGGACGGCTGCTGGCCGACACCTCGACCGAGGCGTTCATCGCCGCGAACAGCGGCTCCACCTTGGAGGAGGCGTTCATGCGCCTGACGGCTTCGTCGGTGGAGTTCCAGGGCGGTGGGAGCCGGTGAACGCCCTGGGGGCCGCCGTCTCGGCGGAATGGGTGAAGGTCCGATCGGTGCGTTCGAGCGCGCTGACACTGGCGGGCTTCGCGGCGGTCGCGATCGGCCTGGGTTCCGTCGTCGCCTCCAATTGGGACACCTCCGGCGACGCCGATCCGCTGGCGGCGAACTTCCTCAGCCTGCTGCTGGGGCAGCTGATGCTGGTCATGTTCGCGGTGACGTGCGTCGGCGCGGAGTACTCGACCGGCACGATCCGCCTGTCGCTGGCGGCGGTGCCGGTGCGGGGCCGCTACTACGCGGCGAAGATGACGGTGATCGGCCTGGTGGTCGCGGCGGCGGCACTGGTGGTGGAGCTCGCGACGTTCGCGGTGGTCAGCGCGTGGCTCGGCTCGGCCTCCCCGTCGATCGGCGAATGGGAGACGGTCGAGGCGCTGCTGGGCGGCTGGATCCACCTGACGCTGCTGAGCGTGTTCGCGGCGGCGGTGACGGTGCTGCTGCGCAGCACGGTGCGGGCGCTGTCGATCCTGTTGCCGGTGCTGTTCCTGTCCTCGCAGGGTCTGGGGAACCTGGAGGCGATCAAGCCGGTCGCGCAGTACCTGCCCGACCAGGTGGGCATGGTGGTCATGCGCATAACCGTCCCGGGCGATCCGCAGCTCGGGCGGGACTACGGCGCCTGGACGGGCATCGGCATCCTCGTGCTGTGGACGGCGGCGGCACTGCTGGCGGGCTGGCTGTCGATGCGCCGGAGGGACGCCTGAGTGCGAATCGGAGATTCCTATAGGCAACGTCCCCTGTGAAGCGGCGGCGCCCGGCCGAGTGGCCGGGCG